>JBIIHN010000119.1:0-5580 GCA_044235745.1 Bacteroidia bacterium | reverse complement strand
CAGCAGGAGAAATCCAGCCGCTGATAAGAGTAATAGAATTTTTTTCATAGGTTATTGGTTTGAATGATGAAATATAGTGATTTTTTTATTTGTCCCGCAAAACACGGCAAAAAGAAATGCACGAAGCGAAGGATAAACGTTTACAGTCGTATAAAAATGCTTAAACCATCAACCGAAAAGATTCCGGCCGTGGAAACAAACCGATCCCCATACCCGCCGTGGGTTTAAACCATCAACCGATACAATTGTTACCGTGGAAACAAACCGAAACAATTCCTGCCGTGGGTGTGAATGGATAACAATCCCATACCGGCCGTGGGCGTGAATGGATAACAATCCCATACCGGCCGTGGGCGTGAATGGATAACAATCCCATACCGGCCGTGGGAACAAAACGATCCCATACCAACCGTGGGCGTGAATGGATAACGAAACAATTCCAGCCGTGGGCGTGAATGGATAACGAAACAATTCCAGCCGTGGGTGTGAATGGATAACGAAACAATTCCAGCCGTGGGTGTGAATGGATAACGAAACAATTCCAGCCGTGGGTTTAAACCCACGGCTGGAATTGTTTCGGCGGGGATGGTATCGGCGGGGATGGTATCGGCGGGGATGGTACGGGTAAACCGTTTCTCCCTATTTTTGTTCTGACAATCATAAAACGAAAAACAATGGCTTTCACACTTGCCCCTCTCCCCTACGCGTTTGACGCGCTGGAACCGCATATTGACGCGAAGACCATGGAAATCCACCATGGTAAACATCATCAGGCTTACGTTACAAATCTGAATAACGCCATCGCCGGAACAGATGCCGAAAACATGAGCATCGAAGACATCTGCCGTAACATCTCCAAATTCGGCATGCCGGTGCGCAACAACGGCGGCGGACATTGGAACCACACCTTCTTCTGGAGCATCATGGGTCCAAACGCCGGTGGCGCTCCCTCCGGTGCGCTGGGTGATGCGATCAACGCCACCTTCGGCTCATTCGATGAATTCAAAACCAGGTTCAATGCTGCCGGTGTTGGCCGTTTTGGTTCAGGCTGGGCATGGTTGATTAAAACAGATGCCGGCAAACTGGAAATCTGCTCTACTCCCAATCAGGATAACCCGCTCATGGACATTGCCGAAGTAAAAGGCACACCACTGCTGGGCTGCGATGTATGGGAACATGCCTACTACCTCCACTACCAAAACCGTCGTCCGGATTACTTAGCCGCCTGGTGGAATGTGGTTAACTGGAATGAAGTGGCGAAGAAGTTTGCGTGAATATAAATTAAGTAAAATACACCGTCGTTCGAAATGGACAAATTGGAAGCAGGACTTCCGGTTTGTCCATTTTTATTTAACAATTTTTTTTAAGATTTTCAGTCGGGACAAGGTACAGTGCAGTTGTCTATCACGAATTCAAAGATACGTTTTGAGAGCTATCTACAGATGATTTGTCTATTTGTACATCTGTCAAGCGGGTTAGGATTGATGCTGGGATTTTACGGATTGATTAGGATTTTACGGAGGTACAGATGATTTGTCTGTTTGTGCATCTGTCAAGCGGGTTAGGATTGTTTTACAGATGATTTGTCTGTTTGTACATCTGTCAAGCGGGTTAGGATTGTTTTACAGATGATTTGTCTGTTTGTACATCTGTCAAGCGGGTTAGGATTGATGCTGGGATTTTACGGATTGATTAGGATTTTACGGAAATACAGATAATAGCGCAGTTAGGACACGCTGCCGGGCGATTTACGGATTGAGTTTACAAATGATTTGCCTATTTGTGCACCTTTCAAGCCGGTTAGGATTGATGCTAAGATTTTACGGATTGATTAGGATTTTGCGGAGGTACAGATGGGAGTCTGACAACTTGCAGCGTGAAGCCGGTAACATACGTCTTAAACCTATGGCTTAAAACTTAAAACCTATTACTTATAACTTATAAGCTACAACACCCTACTCCTACTCCTCCACCTTATCCTCGTCAATGTCAATCAAGGCCTGCTATTCTATCTCCTTGCGATGCCGGCGCGTGTTGGTTGAAAGCAGGATAGACGGAGGTAGCTGCATTAGCGCTAAGGTGGAAACCTAACCAAAGTTATATTGTTTCAGGCGTGACCTGCAAATAGATTTGCACCATAACATTTAAAAAAAACCAAAATGAAAAAGTCACTATTAATGATCGTTTGTTTACTCTTTACTGTGGTACTCAATGCACAGGATATAAGAGTAAATAATTACAAAGTATCAAGCGCCACTGAGCTTAAGTCGTTTGAAGCCAAACTTGCCAAAAATGCGGATTGGGCAAAGCTGGTTGCGCTTGCTACCCAGAACGGGTTAGTACCTATCAATGCTAAAGAATGTAAATTTGGATTTACCGGAGAATGGGAGAATCTTTCCACTAAAGCTAAATCTCCGGCGCGTTTTTTCATTGTCGACCTGTGGAATCCTAAAAGCAAAAAAGGCAAAGGTGCGTCCCTGGTTTATCGCCAGGCCAATGGTCAAACGTATATGGCCTTATGCGAATATCCGGAAGGTCAGACAAACGGTGCTCTTGCATTGGACAGCTGTGTAGAAACTACTGTGCAAAACGGGAAACTGGTGCTTGCGAAGAGTTGGAGCCGTTGCTTTCGTCGTTGTGCCGGTGGCCAGCCCGGTAATGTGATCGTTGATGTGAAAGGTGGTAAGTTCAATGTACCAGGAGGCTGCGGAACCGGATGCCTTGGATCCATTGCAGTTTGCGGCGGAGTTACTGCAATCCTTGCTGTTGCAGCACCTCCGGTTGGTTTCTTTGCTGCAGCATGCACCTTCGGTATATGTGCCGGAGTAAGTTGTGGTGTCTGCTTCGCAGTATGCGCACTGGGGTGTATGTAAAAACAATATCATAAATAAATAAAGGAAGAGCCGGATGTCCGGCTCTTCCTTTATTTATTAAATTCTGTGTCCATCCCTCTTCAATTCAACGATTAAGTCTGGCATTATAAGCCTTATCTCGTGGATACATGGCCGTTTCATCATAAACTTTCCTACTCCTCCACCTTATCCTCGTCAATATCAATCAAAGCCTGCTCCTCCATTTCCTTGCGAAGCTGACGCGTATTGATGGAAAGCAGGATAGATGGAAGTAAAATCAGGTTGGTGAACATAGAAACCAGCAGCGTGATGCTCAGCAAGGTTCCTAACGCTACCGTACCTCCGAAACCGGACACCGTGAATACCGCAAATCCGAAAAACAAAATGATGGTGGTGTACACCATACTGATACCCGTATCGCGAATGGTGAGGGAAATGGCTTCGCTGACACTGATGTTCATGTGCCGCAGGATCTGCCGGTAACGGGTAAGGAAATAGATGGTTCCGTCAGAGGAAATACCAAAGGCCACACTGAAAATGAGAATCGTGGAAGGCCGGAAGGTGATGTCAAGGAATCCCATTACTCCGGCTGTAATGATCAAGGGTACCAGAACAGGAATCTTAGAGAGCAATATGATGCGGATGGAGCGGAACAAAGCGAATCCGACAATCGTAATCAGTATTATTTCTATGAGGAGACTTTCGATCAGATTGTAGAGCAGATAATCGTTGCTCTTCATGAATGTGTAACTATGTCCGGTGAGGTGCACGTTGTATTCGTCTTTCGGAAAAATCGAATCAATGCGCGGGTGAATCTCATCCGTGATGCGCTTCAGTTCTTTCGAGCCGATGTCTGCTACCTGCGCGCTTACCCTTAATGTCTGCAGACTGCTATCCACAAATCCCTTCAACAATCCTTTCTGTTGCTGCACGGAATCCATGTAACCGGTCAGTTCCTGCAGTCCGGCATAACCCGGGAGGATAAAGTGCTTTCGTTCGCCGTCATGTAATGCCTGATTGGAAAACTTCACCATATCCACCACGGAGACAGCACGGGAGAACTGCGGATACTCGGCCAGCATGCGTTGCAGACGCTGAATCTTATAGAGTACAGCCGCATTGTTGGCGGCGATACCATTTTTTTCTTTGGTGTCAATCACAATTTCAAAAGGCAATACACCGTGAAAGTTCTGCTCGAAAAACCGCAAATCGGCATACACCGGATCTTTCTTCGGTAAGTCATCAACGATATAGGTGATGATATTGATGCGGGAAAATCCGAGCAATGAAACGAGGGTAAAGACCGTCACGATCATGTAAATAGCGTTGCGGTGATGATGCACCATATAGTCTATCTTATCCAGTACAAAACCCAATCTCCGGGCTTCCAGATGCTTCATATCATCACGATCCGGCTCCTTCATGAAGCTGAGCACGATGGGAATCAGCACCAGCGTGGTCATGTAGGTCAGCATGACGGCGATGGCGGCCACGATGCCGAACTCGACCAGCAATGCGCTGCCGGTAAAATATAAAACGCCAAATCCGATCGCTGTAGTGACATTGGCAAGAAACAGGGTAATGCCGATGGTTTGAATCATCCGCGACAAGGACTTCATTTTGTTGCCATGACGCGAGAACTCCTGATGATATTTATTGATCAGAAAGACGCAGTTGGGCACACCGATCACCATGATGAGTGCCGGGACAAGACCGGTCAGCAGGGTGATCCGGAAATCGAAAAGATATATCAATCCCAGCGACCATACCACCCCAATCAACACCACCACGATACTGAGCAATACAGAAGAGAATGTCCGGAAGAACAGCCAGAGCGCGATGGCCATCACTACTACTGCCAGCACCATAAAAATCGCCATCTCAGACGTCACCTTCTTCATGATCACGGTACGGATATACGGCATCCCTGAAAAATGCAGTTTCACACCGCTTTCCTTCGAAAAGGCATCACTGAGTTGCTGAATCTCATTAACAATTTCAATGCGCCGTGAGCTATTCAGTGCTTTATCGTTGAAGGTGATGGCAACGAGGAATGCGCCGGAGTCTTCGTGATAAATGAGTCCCTTGTAAAAGGGCAAACCGGAAATCAGTTCACGTATCGAATCCACTTCTGCCTGCGATTGCAACTGATCCATCCGGAGTTGTTTCACTTCCAGCTTATGCAGCGAATCATTACGCTCAATATTATAGAGGGCATTGATGGATAATATCTGCTTTACACCATCGATCTTCTTCAGCGCATCGGTATAGCGATTAAAGCGTGTCAGGTGGGTAGTGGTGAAGAATTGCTCATCTTCAAAACCGATCACCATCACGCTGCCATCCTCTCCAAATTGCTTCTTAAAATTTTCGTAATAAATCAGCGTACTGTCATTCGCCGGCAACACCTTTGCAAACTCATAACTCAGTTTGATTTTGGTACCGAGGAAGCCCATCACAGCAGTTAAGGCGAATACCACCACCAGATAGTAATAGCGATAACGCAGGATATTCGATGATAAAAACTTCCACATAGGTATTTTCTGCCATCAGACGGAGCTCACCAGCTTAAAATCATCTGATGACTGACATGAAGCAAGGCATCAAAATTAATGAAATATCCCCTGCGGGAACCGTGTTCGGGGTTATTACAAAGCCATGATTTACAGGCTCATGAAACAACAGGAATCCGCAGATTGAAGCGGGCCGCCACGATGAAAGATGCATT
>JBIIHN010000118.1:0-5583 GCA_044235745.1 Bacteroidia bacterium | reverse complement strand
ATATCCTGAAGAACGATCGACTTACCGGGTTTGATTTCTTTGAGAATACGTTGATTTGTGTCGCAGGTGCTGAGATGATAAATTTTTTTCATGTTATTTTTCTTTCACAACAACCGGTTGGTCTGATAGTTTACTTTCCTGTGGCTTTATCAAAAAGCAATTCAAGCTGTCGGATATCTTCATTTCTTACCAGTGCGGAAAATTCCGAAAAAATAATCTTCTGGTCTCCATCTTTTTTCTCCGCAATGGTCACTACACGAAAGGGTACACGGATGGTAGAGATTTCTATTTCATCTGTTACCAACATCAAGTCGTTCATGATCCTGACTTCTCGCTTCTTCACCTTAAACACCGCTTTTACCGTCGTATCCCGCATGCGCTCGCTCATGTAGGATTTTATCTGATCGAGGTTCCAGTCTTCTGAAGGATCAGATCCATAGAGTTTCGCATTCTCTGCCATCAGGTTCACAACGCCGGCAGAATCACGTGCAGTCAATGCGGTATAAAACTGATCCACCAGTTTCACCTGACTATTATTATCCGGTTGATCTCCCGGTTTGATTTCTTTCGTTACGACGACTTCCTTTCGCTCCTGTTTGCAGGCGACTATTGCTGCAGACAGAACGAAAAGTAACAATATATTCTTCATACTCCGGTTATTTATTAATCAAGTGAAACAACAGCGGTCGCGAAGGGCTGGCATCATTTTCAAACGGTGCTGTTTGCAGATTCATGAAATACACTCCATCCTTTATTTCGTCCGGTACATATACCAGTTCGGTGATGGTAGCTTCATAACGGGGATGCTGCGGATAATTCCAGAATGCGTGGTGAGCCGCCAGTGCTCCTCCATCCTGCTCTTTGTCGACGCTGGGCAAATCAATTAACAGATGCCGAACGCCACGATCACGTAGCCACTCAGCAGCCGATGCTTCCAGATAAGGAGGGTTGGTGTTGGAATAGTTCTTACGGCATTTATCTGTTCCGTTCGGTAATGTACGAAGGATCACGGCTTCCGTCACTTGCGGCAATAACGATTGCAGCGATTCCAGTGAAATCACCAGATCCTCACCCTGTTGCTGAGGAGTAACCGTGATGAGGGTAGCAAAACAGAAGAATTCACGAAAGTGTTTGTTTACGGAAACATCCTCGGCGGTAATATGACCGACGGTTTCCGTATGCGTACCATGTCCATGCGGATTAAAAAAGATATTTCTGAAGTTCACCGCTGCACCCTGCTTCACCTCGCCTACCCAATCGCCCATGCGTACAGGTTCGATGGTGAGCGGAGAAAGGTACCAGGCCAGGACATGGCCGGTTTCAGGCGAAAATGACAAGGAAATATCGAGCGGATGATTCAGCTGTATCGTATATTCGTTACCGTTATAGTGGACAATTGCGTTCATCAGATGACAAAGAGATCAGAAGTAATTTTATCGGCAAAGAGCAAGCCCTGACGGCTTAATTTCAACTGCCGGTTATGGTGGATGAGCCACTCGCATTCAATATACTTTCCGGCGGTTTCGAGCAGGTTTCCGAGAACAGCATCCCCGAATTCATCCCGCACATCATCCGTGGAAAGACCATTGCGAACACGAAGTGAAGTCAGTATCAACTCATGAAAACGTTCCCTGGCATCCAGCACTTCCGTTTCTGCTTCACGTCTGTTCTCTCTGATTCCTTTTACGTACAGTGCATTGCTGCTCACATTCCATGAACGTTTCCCGCCGATATATGAATGCGCCGAAGGACCGATACCGAGATACGGAAGTCCCTTCCAGTAACTCGTATTATGCCTCGACTCAAATCCGGGTTTGCTGAAATTAGAAATCTCATACCAGGGAAAACCGGAGTCCTCCGCCATATCCAGTAACCATTGATACTGCGCTGCAGCGAGCTCATCATCAGGAATACTCACCATCCCCTTTTTAATCTGCCAGGCCAGTGCTGTTTTGGGTTCGATGGTGAGACCGTAACAGGATACATGCGTGATCGGCAAGGCTAATGCCATCTTCACATTCTCCTTCCAGCCATCGAACGTGAGGGAAGGAAGACCAAAGATCAGATCCACCGATAAATTTTCGAAACCCGCATCTGCAGCATCCAACGCGCATCTTTCTGCCTGCGCAGCAGTATGAGCACGGTTCATCATTTTCAGGTCTTCATCCCTGAACGACTGAATGCCGATACTGAAACGGTTTACCGGTGTACGCTTAAACATTTTCAATTGCTCCTTCGATAAATCATCGGGGTTAGCTTCCAGTGTAATCTCGGCATCATGGGAAACATTGAAGGTCGTATAGATCTTCTCAAAAAAAGCCATCAGCTCATCGTATGTCAGCAGTGAAGGTGTACCACCGCCGAAGTAAATGGTATCAATGGTTTCTCCACCTGCCTCTGCACTGCGCATAGAAACTTCATCCAGCATCGCCGACAAAGTATCGTCCTTACCACGGTGTGAAGTGGTAAAATGAAAATCACAATAATGACAGGCTTGTTTGCAGAAGGGGATGTGCAGGTAGATACCGGACATGGCTCAAAGTTATCAAAATATCCGCTCCCGCTTCGATCACAATCAGGGGAATCAGCTTTTCTTCAGTACAATCCTGAAGGTTGTTCCTTTATTGGGTTCAGAGCTCTTCACAAAAATCTGTCCGCCGTGGTATTCTTCCACAATCCGTTTGGACAGCGAAAGTCCAAGACCCCAGCCACGGTTTTTGCTGGTATAACCCGGCTTAAACACGGTTTTATACTTCGATTTGGGAATGCCCTTTCCGGTATCCGTAACATCGATATACACAAACTGGTTCTGATCGGCTATGCGTACCGTTATACTTCCCTCTCCGCTCATCGCGTCAATGGCATTCTTGAAGAGATTCTCCAATACCCATTCAAACAAGGGAACATTCACCGGCGCTTCCACATCATACGCCTGCTGATTCTGCAGCTTAAACACCACACGTGAAGAAGTACGGGTACGGATATAATCGATGCTGGATTGCAAAACACCGGTCATATTTTCTTTTTTAAGTGCGGGTGCCGCCCCGATTTTTGAAAAACGCTCGGTGATGGTATTTAAACGGACGATGTCCTTTTCAATTTCCGGAAGATGCTCTTCCGGTTGCGGCTTTGATTTAAGATATTCCAGCCAGGCCATCAGTGATGACAATGGTGTCCCGAGCTGATGAGCGGTTTCCTTCGCCATGCCTACCCAGACCTGATTCTGCTCCGCTTTACGCGACGAAGAAAAAGCGAGATAGGAAACGCCCAGGAAGAGCGCGATCACCGCCAGCTGAAAATACGGGTAGTAACGCAGTTGCGTGAGGAGATAAGAATCCTTGTAAAAGATAAAATTCTTCTGATCTTCTGCAAAAGCGATTTCAATCGGCTCGTGCTGTTGCTTCATCTCCGCCAGTTCAGCGGCCAGATAGGTGCTATCCTCCAAACGCAGGCTATCCAGATTGCGGGTAGAAATAATCTGCTGGCTTCCGTCGGTCAGGATGACGGGAACAGTGGTATTGTCTGTCAGCACCGACAGGGCAAAACTGATATCTCCCGGCTCTGCGTTAATATCAGAAATCTGACGGGTGGCATTGGCCCATAACTCCACCTTTTTTTTCTCTTCAACAGAGAGTTTTTTTACCAGCCGGTTGGTGTATAAAAGAGAACCTACGCCTATCGCAAGGGCAATCAACAAGAGCAGGAGTTTCCAGCGCTGCTTACGGGTGTAGATGTTCACTGATGTAAATTAGGACTGCAAAAATAGGGCTTTTCGGAAGACGATCACTCTTCCTCGGGTTCGATCTCCAGTTCCTCATGTTTTTTCGACTGATTGTCAACCCTTCGCGTGACGGAAGTGTCCTTCTTAAACCAGCCAAACTCCTTATTCAGAATGACTTTCAGGTTTTGTTTTTCCTTCTTCACATACGTGGTAATTTTCTGCTCAATAGCCTTCCGGTCATAGGTGATCTTCGGATCATTCACCGGCCCCTTCATTTTGAGATATAAACGCATCCGACCTAAACCGTCATCTTCCACTGTGCCGAACTCAGTATTACGGTCACGTACTTTCTTCCCTAAAATCTGCGATAAGTAGAGCTGCAGTTTGTAGTCCACTATATTACTGAAGCTATGCGTTCCTGACATCGTAAGGTCCATCACGCTGGATTTTATTTCCATAGCAGGAATACGTATCTGCTGCTGGCTGATTTCAATTTCATTCTGCAAGGTTTCAAACTTTACCTTTTGAAGGTCGGCACCCTTTAGATAGCGGGAAAGCGCCAGCATCGGCTGGAAATCATTGAGCTCGCCCCTTTCAATGGTCAATTTGCTTTTCGCATACACTTTATTCAGATTGCAGTGGAGTGTCTTGCTCCAGGTAGAAGCAAACTGCACATCCGCCGTCAGCTTACCCTTCACATTTTTATCACGTATCACATCCTGACCAAAATTGCCCAGCTGCGTAAACATCTCCGTCACATCCAGTTTTTTCAGCTCCGCATCACAGGCAATGAGCAAACTATCCGTATGCGAAGCATCCATACTGCCGTTTAGCATGAGATGCCCTTCAAAAGCTTTGAAAGAAATATCATTCCCTGAAAGCACTTTATCATTCAATGAAAGGGTTCCCTGCACCTGCCAGGCCTGAAACTTGCGGAAACTGAGGATGCCAATGTTGACACCAAGACTCATACGTATATGATCACTGAAATCAAGCCTGTATGTTGTATCTGCACTATTCCCTGATTTATCTTCCAGCAATTCGTTCAGATCGAGATTGCGGCAACGCAGCTGAGCGACGACACTTACCTGTTCCTGATGACTCAGCATCCATGCGTAAACGTTATCGAAGGTACCATCGATGTTAAAATCACTGCCCGCCGCTTTTCCGGAGAGCTGGCTAACCGTAAGACGATTACCAATGAGGGCCACCAGACCATTAATATCTTCGAAAGCAACCTGTCGGTCTTTCAGCTGAAAGGAAACACCGGACGCCTGCACCCTTCCCTCCGAAACCCAGCCTGCCGCATCGCTGACTTTCCCCCGAATCCGTGCATCTACCAACAATGATCCTTTCATCGATGCCAGCGTATCGGGCATATAAAACCGACTCAACACTTCGAGATCAACACGTGATCTGGCAGATAGCTGTAAAGAGGGACTCTTGAAATCTTCCATTACCAGATCCATCTTCAGCGGTTGACCCTGCAGCTGAGCTTCCACGCCGGTAAGACGTAATTGTTCCACCGGGCGAGCAGCAGAAATACGGTTGGTGTAATATCCTTTAAAACGAATCCGGTTCAGCAGGTAATCCGTTCCGGAAGGTCGTAAGGAAGCATTGGCTGAACCAAAATCACAAACGATCAACGGTTGATCGTTCTTACTGATGAGTCCGTTCAGCCGAAGGTTAAAGTAAACCTCCCCTTCATAATCGTACTTCTTCAGACGCTCGGTATACACACCGGGGATCAGCGATAATAATTCACGCAGGCCGGCTTCACGACTTTTTATTCTCAGATCAACCGCCGTTGCCTCGCCTTTCTCACGGAAAAAACCATCCACATTAAAATTCAAATCAGCAAT
>JBIIHN010000117.1:0-5616 GCA_044235745.1 Bacteroidia bacterium | reverse complement strand
TTAATCTTACTACCACCAATCAGATTGTACGCGATGAAAGTGTATTGCTGCAAAGGGCGTCCCTGTTTCTTTCGGTCATATCCTACATGGTAATGGGACTTTTTGTATATCAGTTAAGTGAGCTCTTACGGTGGAATATTCCATTGTTGCAGGGCGGATTGCTCAGGTTTATCTTTTTCTCGGTTGCCATTGCTGCTTCGTATTCCATAAAAATGATCGTCCTCCGTTTTTTCAGCTCCGTCTTTGATCTCGAAAAACCGATTGCCCTGTATATCTTTAATATCTTCCTGATGGTGATGATGATCGGGCTTTTATTGCTGCCTGTCAATATTTTACTGGCCTATGCCTCTTCAGAAATCAGAACGTGGGTGCTGTGGATTACCATCGGAATCATCAGCCTGTTATTCCTGTATCGCCTCGTGCGGGCTGTAGGCATTTGGACGGGTATCCCGGGGTTCTCGGTGTTTTATTTGTTTTTGTACCTTTGCGCTTTCGAAATCGCACCTCTTCTGATCATCTGGAAGATCGCTAATCTTTAGTGAAGCGAATCGGAAAAACAGTCTGGAAATTACCCCATCATTCCGCGCCCTTGAAAGTAAAATCCATACTCGTTACTCAGCCTAAACCCGAATCGGAGAAGTCACCCTATCACGATTTGGCAAAGAAGTACAACCTGAAAATTGACTTCAGGCCCTTCATCCATATTGAAGGTATTCAGGCCAAGGACTTCCGCAAGGATAGAGTCAATATCCCTGATTTTACGGCGGTGATTCTGACCAGTCGACATGCGGCGGATCACTTCTTTCGTATCTGCAATGAAATGCGGATTACCAATACCGAGGAATTAAAGTACTTCTGTATTTCTGAATCCACCGCTTTCTATCTCCAGAAATACATCACCTTCCGGAAACGCAAGATCTTTTCCGGAAAACAAAATATCAGCGATTTGCTCGAGATTTTAAAGAAACATAAAAAAGAGAACTTCCTGCTTCCCTGTTCTGACATCGCAAGTCAGGATGTGACCGATACGATGTCTGCGCAGGGCCTCAATGTTACCAAGGCCGTCATCTACAAAACCGTCTGTTCTGACCTGAGCGACCTGGCAGATGTGAAGTATGATATGATTGTGTTCTTCAGTCCGGCAGGAGTAACATCTCTTTTCAAGAACTTCCCCGACTTCGTTCAGAATAATACACTTATTGCTGCCTTCGGCGCACAGACCTCTCAGGCGGTACTGGATGCCGGTCTGAGGCTGGATGTTCAGGCACCGGTTCCCGAGGCTCCGTCCATGACCATGAGCATTGAGAACTATCTGAAAAAGAATAAATAAGCCTCCCAAGGCCTCACTTTCCGGACCTGGCAAAACATCTTCCTCCATCGGAGTTATCCGTCTTATGATGCCCGGTTCAACACCACGAAATACTTTCCCGCGCAGTGAAAAACTGAAAAGCAGAAATGCGTTGGAAGCGCTTTATGGACAAGGTGTGCCCTATTCGGCCTATCCGATCCGGATGCTAACTTTGAAAGTGCCCTTTGATGTGGCGCATCCTGTTAAAATTGCCGTAAGCGCTCCCAAGCGAAAGCTAAAAGCCGCCCCCGACCGGAACCGGATGAAACGGCTGATGCGGGAAGCCTGGAGACTTCACAAACATGACTTTATCCAGCACTGCAGGACCCGGGAAGTTTCCTACCATCTCCTGTTGATTTCCCAGTGTAATACCCCGGTCCCCTATGCCCTTGTTAAAGAAAAAATAACCCTACTTTTGAAACGACTCACCGAGGATGATCAGAAAAGCCCTGAGTAAAATACTACTCGCATTGATTGCGTTCTACAAGGGCGCTATCTCTCCCCACATCGGACCTGCCTGCCGTTACACGCCTACCTGCTCTGCATACGGAGCAGAAGCCATCCGGAAGCACGGCCCCTTCAAGGGCGGATGGCTCACCCTGAAACGCATCCTCTCCTGTCATCCCTGGGGTGGCCACGGCTACGACCCGGTACCTTAAAACACATTATGACCCGTAAAATAAAATCAATCTTTCGCGGTTTTCGGATATGGATCCTGTTAGGTCTTTCCGCCATCGGACTTATCTCTTTCCGCAACGTAGACGACAATTACTTCGAGCTCTCCCGCAACCTCGACATCTTCACCACGGTATTACGCGAGCTCACGGTTTACTATGTTGATCCTACCAACCCCAAACTGCTGGTAGAAGAAGGTCTTCACAGCATGCTGGAAAGCCTCGATCCCTACACGCAGTTTATTCCGGAAGATGAAGCGGACGATTACCGTTTCATGACTACCGGGCAATACGGAGGTATCGGCGCACTCATCGGACAAAGGAATAAAGATGTCATGATTACGGATCCTTACGAAGGATTTCCTGCACAGAAATCGGGGTTGCGGGCCGGTGATATCATTCGCGCCATCGACGGAAAATCAGTGAAAGGAAAGGAATACGATGAAGTAAGCAAAATGCTGAAAGGAACACCCGGCACTACGATTAGTATTTCCGTAGAGAGAGTGGGGAATCCGGCACCGCTTACCTTTAATGTAATCCGCGAAGAGATAACCATCAAGAGTGTATCGTATTACACCATGGTAGATGATAAAACAGGATATATCCGCTTAGGAGGATTTACGGATAATGCAGCCAAAGAAGTAAAAGCCGCGGTTGAAGATCTTGTACAGAAACAAGGTGCGAAAGGGTTGATCCTGGATGTCAGGAGTAATCCCGGCGGACTGCTGAATGAAGCCGTAGATATCGTCAACATCTTTATTGATAAAGGACAGGAAGTGGTCAGTACGAGAGGCAGAGTAAAAGAATGGGACAAAGTGTACCGTTCCATGCACCCTGCCAGCGATACCAAAACACCTTTGGTGGTACTGGTAAACAGCGGCTCCGCATCCGCCTCTGAAATTGTCAGCGGTGCTTTACAGGATCTGGATCGTGCCCTTATTATCGGTCAACGCACCTTTGGGAAAGGACTGGTACAAACCACACGGCCGCTCACTTACAATGCTCAGCTCAAAATCACCACCGCCAAATACTACATCCCCAGTGGCCGATGTATACAGGCGCTCGACTACACACATCGTAATCCCGACGGCAGCGTAGGAAAAGTGCCTGACTCCCTCATCTCCGAATTCAAAACCAAGGGAGGAAGAAAAGTATATGACGGAGGAGGCATCACGCCGGATTACAACATCACACCTGACACGCTCAGCAGCATATCTCAGGCACTTATATCCAACTACATCCTGTTTGATTATGCCACACATTACCATTCCGCCCACGCATCCATCGGAAGCGCACGAACCTTCGCATTGAGTGAAGCCGATTACGATGAATTCACTAAATGGCAGGCGAACCGTACGTACGACTACATTACAGAAAGTGAAAAACAGCTCGAAATCCTCAAAGAAAAAGCAGAAAAGGAAAAGTACTTTGATCATATCCGCAAAGACTATGAGGCCGTCAAGAAACTGCTGATACATGATAAACTGACCGATCTGCAGTTAAACAAGCAGGAAGTAAGGGAGATGCTCGAGAATGAAATCGTTTCCCGGTATTATTTTCAGAACGGACGGATAGAAACTTCCTTCGATACAGATCCGGAAGTACAGGCTGCACTCAAAGCACTCGGAGATCCGTCGGTTTACCGCAGCATGTTCAACAGGGAATACAAGCCCTGATTTATACACCTGCACAATAGCGGACTGTCCGGCACGTTACGCTGATACCTGACCCATTACCACTTGACGGCATCCCCCATTCATACAATCGGTAAACATGCCTGGTTCGCCGGCTTGCTGCTCGTAGCATTTTCGCTTCCGCTCTGGAATCTGGGGATGAGCCTGGGTCAGTTTACGATGGCAGGAGGATGGCTGCTCGCCGATCGTTTACCGGAAAGAATCAGAAAGGCAGTACGACAGCCGGTGTTCTGGCTTGTAACCGGACTATTCCTGATTCATATACTCGGACTCTGGAATACGGAAGATTTCAAATATGCCTTCCGCGATCTGCGGATCAAACTGCCGCTGTTGCTGATGCCGCTGCTCTTTGCTGCCGGACCGGAAATAACGGGTACGCAGTACCGAAATATTTTTATCGCCCTGCTCGCCGGCGTACTGGTCAGTACCGGCACGGGATATGCCATCCGGCTGGGAATCACCGGCACGGGCGTTGGTGATTATCGCGACTACAGCCCTTTTATCTCGCATATCCGTTTAAGTTTACTCATCGACTTCTGCATTGCCTGGCTTGTCACAAGGCCATTATCCGATGAAAATAAACACAGGATACTGCAGATACTGCTCATCAGCTGGCTGCTGGGCTATCTTCTGTTGATTCAAAGTATCACCGGACTCCTGATTCTTGCCCTGCTCATGCCCATCTGGTTGATCGGGAAATACAGAAGCCGGCCCGGCCGAAAACTCCGCATTGCGATCATCGTAGTTACAGTTGCTATTCTTACAGGAGGAGGATTACTCTACAAACATATTTTCGTAGATGCCATCCGTTATATTGCCTTTCATCCATATCCTTCTTCACAAAAAACAGCACGCGGATCGGCTTATGAAAACAATTTCGCCCGACAGGATCTGGAAGCGGGGAAACTGGTATGGGAGAACTATTGTACAGGTGAGTTAAACGACGCCCTGGTAGCACGCACCGGTAAAAGTATATGGGATAAGGACCAAAAGGGACAGATGTTGCAGGTAACACTTTTGCGCTACTTAACTGCAAAAGATTACAGCAAAGATTATGAGGGAGTGATGCAACTGAAAGATGATGAGGTTCAGGATATACTGAACGGAATTCCCACACCATCGCAGCGCGAAGGGCATGATTACCCCTGGCAACGACTCAACGATCTGGCGATGGAGTACAGAATCTGGCATTACTCCGGCTGGGCGAACGGACAATCGATGGTGATGCGCTTTGTCTATGCAAAAACTGCACTCCGCATCATAGCCGAACACCCCTATTCCGGAGCAGGAACGGGAGATTTACCGGCGGCATGGAAACAGATGTATGCTACAACCAATACCCAACTCGAGGAAAAATGGCAGTTGCGGGCACATAATCAATACCTGAGTTTTGGAGTAGCCTTTGGCATCGGAGGGATAATTTATCTGATCGGAGTGCTAGGCTACTTATTCGCAGAGGCATGGAAAAGGAGAGATCTGATGTTCACCATTTTCCTGGTCATCGCCTCGGTATCTTTTTTAGGAGAAGACACCCTCGAAACACAGGCAGGAGTTACCTTCTTTGCATTTATCTGCGGATGGCTGTGGAGATATGATCAGGATCGATAAAGGAGATGTGTATTCCACACGATAAGGGCAGGTCGCGATGAAATTATGGGAGGAGCCGGCGTATTCGTTACATATCGTATCGTAGTGTCAGATCGGTTTTATATGGGAGGGGCAGGTCGATATTATTTTGGGAGGGGCTGGTCGACTTTATCATGGGAGGGGCAGGTCGCGACCTGCCCCTCCCATGATTACGATTTCGGGCCGTAATTCATGCCCCTCCCATGATTACGATTTCGGGCCGTAATTCATGCCCCTCCCATGATTACGATTTCGGGCCGTAATTCATGCCCTC
>JBIIHN010000116.1:0-5624 GCA_044235745.1 Bacteroidia bacterium | reverse complement strand
CGGCTAACGATAATGGTGCAGCTTCATCTTCAAAGCCAGCAGTTTCTGTATCTGGTGACGTAGAAATCATTGAGATGGATCGCATGCGCAAGCTTATTGCCGATCATATGGTGATGAGTAAGCAAACCTCTCCGCACGTCACGTCTTACGTTGAGGCCGATGTTACCAATATCGTTATGTGGCGTGAAAGGGTGAAAAAGTCTTTCGAAAAGCGTGAAGGCGAAAAAATCACCTATACACCGGTGTTTATTGAAGCTATCGTTAAGGCAATCAAAGACTTCCCGATGATCAATGTGAGTGTTGACGGCACAAAGATTCTCGTGAAGAAAAATATCAATATTGGGATGGCTACGGCACTGCCGAGCGGAAATCTGATCGTTCCGGTCATTAAGAATGCTGACCGGATGAACCTGGTAGGCCTAACAAAATCCGTAAATGAACTGGCAAATCGGGCCCGCAACAACAAGCTGCAACCTGATGAAATTCAGAACGGTACATTTACAATTACCAATGTAGGCAGCTTCGGAAACGTGATGGGCACCCCGATCATCAACCAACCTCAGGTCGCCATTATGGCCGTTGGTGCAATCCGTAAAAAACCTGCCGTTATCGAAACTCCTCAGGGAGATGCAATAGCGATAAGACATATGATGTTTCTGTCTATGAGTTACGATCACCGCGTGGTGGATGGTAGCTTAGGCGGTAGTTTCATCCGTAAAGTGGCTGATTATCTGGAACAATTTGATCCCAATCGCGAAATCTGAATTAATTTTTGATTTCCCTTGTGTATTCAAATAAATGCGTTAATTTTGCGCTCCGTTTCGCAAGAAACAAACCCCGGCCCGTTCGTCTAGGGGTCTAGGACATCTCCCTTTCACGGAGGAAACACGGGTTCGATTCCCGTACGGGCTACTTAAATTGCCTCTGCAACTGATCACCGAAGCAGATTGAACATTAAAATTGAAGTAAAATGGCAAATCACAAATCAGCCGAAAAGCGTATCCGCTCTAACGATGCAAAGCGTGTGCGTAACCGCTACCAGGCTAAAACCACCCGGAACCTGCTGAAGGAACTCCGCTCTACCAAGGATAAAAGCAAAGCTTCTGCTATGATCCCTGAGCTGAGTGCTATGCTTGACCGTCTTGCGAAGAAGAATGTAATTCACAAGAACAAAGCAGCTAACCTGAAGTCCAGTATCCAGATGCACGTGAACAACCTGAAATAAGGTTATCCGATATAAACGTTTATTAAACGCCTTCCATTTCAGGGAGGCGTTTTTGTTTTGTTTCTTTGCCCCCATCTTCTGTAAAAACATTTTTTAAAACTTCAATTTATGGCTGAAAACGGAATTAAATCGTGGGCAGAATACGATCGTCCGCGGGAAAAAATGATGAAAGCCGGACCTGCTGCACTGAGCGATGCAGAATTGCTGGCGATCCTGATCAGAAACGGTATCGGTAAAACCACCGCCCTCGACCTCGCACGGGAAGTCCTGCTGTCAGCTCAAAACGACCTTACCCAACTTTCACGATGCGGGACATCGTCCTTAGCATCCATTCCCGGCATGGGACCCGTAAAAGCCATCACCATTCAAGCAGCTATCGAATTAGGCAGAAGATGCAGAATGGCAGAGGTGCGCGAGAAGAAAAAAATATCCAACAGTACGGATGCTTACAGGGTTTTTGATCCGGTATTGCGCGATCTGGAACATGAGGAATTCTGGATCATTCTACTAAACAGAGCCAACTTGTTAACCGACCTCCGGATGATCAGCAAAGGTGGAGTGTCAGGCACGGTAGTGGATCCCAAGATGATCTTTCACGAAGCTTTATTGACAAAATCATCAGGGATCATACTCGGGCATAATCACCCCTCCGCAAACCCCAGACCGAGTGAAAAAGACCTGCAACTCACCAAAAAAATAAAGGAAGCCGGTAAATTCCTGGAGATCACTGTTCTCGACCATATTATCATTGCAGGTAGTTCTTTTTATAGTTTTGCAGATGAGGGCACACTCTAAGCAGACATCTGCCCGGAGTGATGGTTATGATCATGAAGAACAAACTCCTTGTTTATACTCCGCGGCTGTCGCCACGGTTGAAATACATTTTCGACCTGCTGATGACGGATCTGATAGGTATCGATTATGTTTTTTGCCTTCAGCCGGAGGAATTCAAAAAGTTTGAAGGACCGAAAATCAGTTATTGCGATCATCCTCTGGGTGACGAACCATTTTTCTTCGCATCACGGCTGTTATTTGAAAAAGGCATTGAAGACCAGCAAATAAATGTATTCGAATGGAAGGGTCTCCCGGTTTTCTTTGGCACTCATCCGAAGTATCTGCTGCCCTTTGATGTGTTCGCCGCCAGCTTTTACCTCGTCAGCAGATATGAAGAGTATCTGCCGCACATTAAAGACGAACACATGCGATTCAGCCCGCAACAGAGTCTTGCCTGGCAGAAAGGCTTCCTCAACCGGCCACTCGTCAATATATGGGCATTAGAACTGAAGAAAATTCTGGCACAACAATTCTCTTCACTGGAATTTACGGAACACCATTACCGTTACATCTCCACTTTTGATATAGACTCCGCTTATGCTTACCGGGAAAAAGGATTAATCCGCCATGTGGGCTCCATTGGTCTATCACTAATTAACTTTAACTTCCGAGGTATTGGAGAACGTTTGCGTGTGCTGATGGGATTGGAAAAAGATCCTTATGACACGTACGACTGGCAACTTCAGATGGCTGAAAAATACCATTTGCGTCAGATCTATTTTTTTCTTGTTGGAGATTACGGGGAATACGACAAAAATATTCCTGTAGACGGCAGCAGAAGTTTTCAATCGCTGATTAAATCGGTCGCCGATTATGCAGATGTCGGTATTCATCCATCCTACCAAAGCAATACAAACCGGTTACAATTGAGGAAAGAAATCCGTCGTTTACGCACCGTATTAAAAAATGATATCGTTAAAAGCCGGCAGCATTTCCTCAAAGTTACTTTTCCTGAAACCTTCAGAAACCTCCTTGAATTTGATATTCGTGAAGATTATTCACTAGGATATGCCTCCGAAATTGGATTCAGAGCAAGCATTTGCTCCCCATTCCCGTTCTACGATCTGGATCTGGATGTGAGCACGAAACTGAAACTAACACCGTTTATGCTCATGGATGGCACGCTGAAAGACTATATGAAACTGAGTCCCGAAGAGTCGGTTGAAAGGGCAAAACAACTCATTGACGAGGTGAGAGCTGTCAATGGGACCTTTGTAACATTATGGCACAATCAGAGCGTCAATGACCGGGAAGAATGGGCCGGCTGGAGAACTGTATATGAACAGATTGTCGCATATGCCGTAAAGGATATTCCGGTTAAACAGAAATTGCGGGTATGAATGACCGGTTAAGAAATATCCTGGTTCGCTATACCCCACAATGGCTGCTGGTATTTGCCCGCGAAAGGAAAAAATCGATTCGCAGAAACCAATTACGACAACAACAGCAATCCGGAGGATGGAGTTATGATTCGCTGCGTGAACAATTTATCAAAGCCGGCATCGTCGAGGGTGACCATCTCCTGGTGCATAGCAGTTTGAGCAAAATCGGCTATGTACAAGGCGGCCCCCATACCGTTATCCAGGCCCTGTTAAACGTATTAGGACCACAAGGCGATCTTCTGATGCCCTCTTTTCCTGCCGCCGGAAGAAACAAAGACTACCTGGACCAACAACCCGTATTTGATGTTCGTATAACGCCATCGGCTATGGGAAGTATTACGGAAACATTCCGAAAAATGCCGGGCGTCAAGCGCAGCCTCCACCCTACTGATCCCGTACTTGCGTATGGCCCTCTGACCGACTATTTTACCACCGGTCACTTGGGTCAGCTCACACCGTATAATGAACACTCACCGTTCCGGCGTTTGGCAGAGAAAAAAGGGAAAATATTAATGCTGGGCACTACACTCAACGGAGCCGGCACCAGTCTTCATACACTTGAAGACGCGGTAGATTTCCCTTATCCGGTTTATCTGGAAAAAACATATGAGGTAACGGTCATTGACGAAGATGGCATCAGCCATCAGGTAAAAACCAAAGTTCATAATCCGGAAATGTCGGCAAAGAGAAACTGCGATGCATTGAAGCCGTTATTTATACGGAATGGTATCATGAAAGAATGTAAGATTGGCGATGCAGCATGTCTTTTAATAGATGCCGAAGGGATGTTTCAGGTCATGCTAAAAGCGTTCAGAGAAAACGGAGTCACCATGTATACCCCTTACGGAACATCGAAGAAACCATGAGAATCTTTGTCACATTCGACTATGAATTATACTTCGGTACAAACACCGGCACGGTATCGCGGTGTATGATTGAACCTACCGAAATGCTGACAAAGGCAGCGGATAAAGCAGGAGTAAAATTCTGCCATTTCGTTGACATTGGTTTCATCATCCGCCTGAAGGAAGAAATGAAGCGCCATCAGGCCCTCCGTAAAGACTACGACCTCATTGCCCGACAACTTGACCATTTGCAGCGTAATCAGCATGATCTGCAATTGCATATTCATCCGCACTGGGAAGACAGTTTTTACGATGGTGAAAAATGGATCTGTAAAACCGAAAGATATAAACTTGCCGACTTCCCATCAGCTGACGTTTCGGATATAGTACACCGTTATAAAACCGCTCTCGCAGAATTCACAGATCTCTCACGGATCATCGCCTATCGTGCAGGTGGATGGTGTTTACAGCCCTTCTCTCATATCCGGGAAGCATTAATGGCTAACGGCATCCGTATTGACAGCAGCGTATTTGCAAACGGAGCATTTACTTCCGAACAGTACGCATACGACTTCAGAGGTGCTCCACTCGCAGGAAGGTGGACGTTCGAAAACGACCCGTTGAAACCCGCTGAAGATGGTTACTTTACCGAAATCCCGATCAGCTCCATTCACAACTCCCCGCTGTTCTACTGGAGATTATTCTTATTGGGAAGAATAAATCCATATCTGCACAAACCCCTCGGCGACGGAATACCCATGCCCGCACCCGGTCAACGTATATCCTTACTGACACGCTGGACATACAACACTGTATCGGTAGACGGCTACAATGCCAGCCTACTCGATCGCGCGCTTCGGCAACATGAACAGCTTAAAAAAAGCGATATGGTCATCATCGGACACCCGAAAGCCCTCAGCCGATTTGGTTTACAATCGCTCACAGAATTTATTGATCGCAGAAAAAACCAACACACCTTTACCACCTTCCGTGAAGAAATATGATCAGGCTGCTCAAAAGAAATGAGATCAACGTCGAAAGCTGGGACGCAACGGTAGAAAACAGCCCGGATGGTCATGTGTTTTTTAAATCCTGGTATCTGGATGCAGTTGAAGAGAACTGGTCGGCGCTTGTAGAAGGCGATTATCAACGCATACTCCCTATATCACTTAAAAAAAAACTGGGGATCACCTACGTACTTCAGCCCATCTTCAGTCGCTATACCGGGTTGATCTCAAGAGAAGGGTATGATGCGGACCGCGGTGATGCCTTTTTGGAAGAGCTAAAGAACCTATCCCGTTACACCGATATCTGCCTTCATCCTAAACATAAAATTGT
>JBIIHN010000115.1:0-5663 GCA_044235745.1 Bacteroidia bacterium | reverse complement strand
TTATTTTATAACGAAACTCTCCTGAATGTTCTCTGATGAATTACTCAATGAAAGATGATACATCCCGGCCTGTAATCCGGATATGTCAAGTACCAGATGTTCAGTGGCGTTATGCGTATCCAGTGGATAGCTTTTTACGAGCTTGCCGGTTATGTCCGTGATTTTAATCATCTGTTGTCCCGCTTTAATATTTTGAATCAGCAGGTGTAATTGTTGATCACTCGTTGCCGGATTCGGGTATAGACTAATGGAACTGGAGCTGACTGATTCTGCTTGTCCGGCAAAGGTTCGGAAGGCCGGATTTGAAATCATCTGACAGCCTGAGCCGGTTGTTGCCAAAACCGTATACACACCGGATTGTGTTGGGGTAATAATTGTATCTGTTGCGCCGGGAATCGGCACTCCGTTCAGGTACCATTGCAGTGAAACACCGGGGTAACTTACGGCGAGATCATTTCCCACGCTGTAAATCACAGGTCCTACTACTGATACAAGCAAGCTCTTATGCCGGATTCCATTAGCCGGGCAGTAGTTGTCGGATGCAGTAAAAACAAACTGAAAGGTTCTGATATGTTGCAGGCAACCATTGATGAAACCGGCATGACTGCAGGCTGTTGGCCAGGTTAAGCCTTCATAAATCATCAGGTTTCCAGTAATCGGCGTTGGCAAGGATAAAGTTGCACACGGGGGAACAAGACACCCTGAAGTGAATGAAGTATCACCATCTCCGAACTCAATGCCGAATGATTTTAAGGTGATGGCTTGAGGGCTTGGGTTAGGGGTGTACATGATATTGAAATCAGTCGTATGAAAGTTGTAAAAAAACGTATCACCGGCAGCTATCTGAAAGGTTTCTGTTTCGTTACCGGTTGAATAATTCGGTGCAGTATTGTAGGAGGTAGTCGGAGCATTGGCAATCGGACATTGGATCAGGGTCATTTGAACCTCGCGGAAAATCTCTGACACTAATTGACCACATTTAAAAGACCGGACATTTGTAACAGTAACAAAAGAACCTGTAGTGTTTGAAAACGCCGAGATTATTCCATGAGATAAGTCCAGTATAGCAGCCTGGTTCGCAGGATTTTGGCTGGGGCCCGGTAAGGGAGATGTGGAAGAATAGCCGGGATTAAATGGATAGGGGAGACCCGGATAACCATTATACAGAGGTGTGTCCCAGGAATAAGTGAGAGAATCAAGATCCGGATCAAAAGCAGCATGTGTAAACCGGATCGAATCCCCCGAACACATGGCAATTGAAGGGGAAATAGCAAATTCAGGTGAGTTGTCTGAGCATCCCGAACCAGCACCGATATATGGGTACATTACTGCACGAAGTACAAATTCACCATTACCAGCAGCAAGATTACTGATACTGGCGTTTCTGCAGCAGTCTGTATAATAAAAACCCCATCCGGAAGGTGGAGGAGTTCCAGTCAGCGTAACAGGGGCTGATTCAAAGATAAACTCCTCAATCGCCGAACTAACCCCCATTGGGATGTTACAGGTCGGACAACCCGGACCAACCGGACTAATATCTGTCTGACTAACTAATGAGCAGCTGATGGTTGATGGTAATGTATTGGTGCTGAGGGCAATGAAGGAAGGTCCGGGAATTCCGTTACAATCACGATATAATTTAACTTTAAAAATGAAATTACCACTGCCATCACAGCGCCAGGTAATTTCACCGCCCATTAGATGGGAAGCAGATAAACTGGCCGGGAATGTAAAAACCAGGCAGATCAATAGGGATAACAGGTGTTTCATTGTCAATTGGTGGTTAGGGTTCAGTCAGATAAGACCCCGATATTCAAAAAATGGTTGTAGTGCATTTTTAAACAACCGGTAAATAATTCTTAAGTTATTGGAAATTAGCAACAAAATCTTAATTTTAAAAATATCAGAAGGGGCGGAGTGCCGCTTTTTTTATCACACAAACGCTTGTTTCATAAATATTTTGAAAAACATCTTGCTTAAATGATTTCAATATGTATCTTTGCACTCCCTTTTTGGGGGTATAGTGTATATAATTCACTGAACCAGAACTGAAAAAAATTAAGAATGCCAACAATTCAACAGTTAGTCCGCAAAGGTCGCCAGGCATTGGTTGATAAGAGTAAGTCGCCTGCGTTGACTTCATGTCCGCAGCGCCGTGGTGTATGTACCCGTGTGTACACAACCACTCCGAAGAAACCTAATTCGGCGATGCGTAAAGTTGCCCGTGTTCGTTTGACGAATAAGTTCGAGGTAACCGCTTACATTCCGGGAGAAGGCCATAACCTCCAGGAGCACAGTATTGTGATGATCCGCGGTGGCAGGGTGAAAGATCTGCCGGGTGTGCGTTATCACATCATTCGTGGTGCTTTGGATACTTCCGGTGTTGACGGTCGTAACCAGCGTCGCTCAAAGTACGGTACGAAGCGTCCGAAGCCGGGTGCAGCACCAGCAACAAAAGGAAAGAAATAATTTAATAACCAGTTATAATAATACCCTTCTGAATCCATGAGGAAGACCAAACCAAAAAAGCGCCCGATTCTGCCGGATCCTAAATTCAATGATCCGCTGGTAACCCGTTTCGTGAATATGTTGATGTATTCCGGTAAAAAAGGAACCGGCTTTAAGTTGTTTTATGATGCGCTTGAAAAAGTGGAGAACCGTACTAAGGAAAACGGTCTGGAAACCTGGAGAACAGCGCTCAATAATGTTATGCCGGCTGTAGAAGTTCGCAGCCGTCGTGTGGGTGGTGCTACTTTTCAGATTCCATCAGAGGTGCGTCCTGACCGTAAGATCTCTGTTGGGATCAAATGGATGATTTTGTATGCCCGCAAACGTAATGAAAAGAGTATGGCGGATAAGCTGGCTGGTGAGATTATCGCTGCTTCCAAAGGTGAAGGTGCCTCTGTAAAGAAGAAAGATGATACGCATCGTATGGCTGAAGCGAATAAGGCATTCTCTCACTTCCGAGTATAAAATATATAAGAAGTAATACCACTCAATTAAAATGTCAGAAGTTAAAGATCTTAAGTACGTACGTAATATCGGTATTGCCGCTCACATTGACGCGGGTAAAACAACTACGACCGAGCGTATTCTTTACTACACCGGTGTGAACCACAAGATCGGTGAAGTGCACGATGGAGCTGCTACCATGGACTGGATGGTTCAGGAGCAGGAGCGTGGTATTACCATTACTTCAGCGGCTACTACCGCGTTTTGGAACTATCGTAACAATAAATATAAACTGAACATCATTGATACTCCTGGTCACGTTGATTTTACCGTTGAGGTAAATCGTTCATTGCGTGTACTTGACGGACTGGTGTTCCTTTTTTCATCTGTAGATGGTGTTGAGCCGCAGTCAGAAACCAACTGGCGTTTGGCAAACAACTATAATGTTACCCGTATCGGTTTCGTTAATAAAATGGACCGTGCCGGTGCTGACTTCCTGAATGTAGTTCGCCAGGTACGTGAAGTCCTTGGTGGTAATGCTCTTCCTCTCCAGTTGCCGATCGGTGCTGAAGATACTTTCAAGGGCGTTGTTGATCTGGTTAACTTCCGCGGTATCGTTTGGAATGAGTCAGATCAGGGGATGACGTTCTCTGAAGTACCGATTCCTGCTGACATGGAAGAAGAGGCAAAAGAATATCGTGAGAAACTTCTCGAGGCTTGTGCAGAGTTTGATGACAAGATCATGGAGAAGTATTTTGAAGATCCGACTTCAATTACAGAAGGTGAAATTCTTTCCGCTCTTCGTCAGGCTTGCGTGGCGAACAAAGTGGTGCCAATGTTGTGTGGTTCTGCCTTTAAAAATAAGGGTGTACAGACAATGCTTGACTATGTAATGGAGTTGATGCCTTCTCCATTGGACAAGGATAACATCCGTGGTACACACCCTGATACCGGCGAAGAAATCAGCCGTCGTCCGGATGTGAAAGAGCCATTTACTGCGCTGGCATTTAAGATTGCTACTGATCCTTTCGTAGGACGCCTCGCATATTTCCGTTGTTACGCAGGTCGTCTGGATGCAGGTTCTTATATCCTCAACACTCGTTCTGGCAATAAAGAGCGTATTTCACGTCTCTTCCAGATGCATGCGAACAAACAAAATCAGATTCCTTTTATCGAGGCCGGTGATATCGGTGCAGCGGTAGGTTTCAAAGACATCAAAACCGGGGATACACTCTGCGCGGAAGATGGTCCTATCGTACTCGAAGCAATGCAATTCCCCGAGCCGGTTATCGGTCTCGCCATTGAGCCTAAAACTCAAGGTGATCTGGATAAGCTTGGAACAGCACTCGGTAAACTTGCAGAGGAAGATCCGACTTTCCGCGTGAAATCAGACGAAGAAAGCGGACAAACGATCATCAGCGGAATGGGTGAGCTTCACCTGGAGATCATCGTTGATCGTCTGAAGCGTGAGTTCAAAGTAGAAGTTAATCAGGGTGCTCCTCAGGTTAATTATAAAGAAGCAATCACCGGCTCTTACGAGCATCGTGAAGTGTATAAAAAGCAAACAGGTGGTCGCGGTAAATTCGCTGATATCAAGTTTGTAGTTTCTCCTGTAGACGCTGATTTCGAAGCTACAGAGAAAAATGGTGGTCTGCAGTTTGTGAATGAAATCACAGGTGGTAACATTCCCCGCGAATTTATACCTGCGGTTGAGAAAGGATTTAAGTCTGCGATGATAAACGGTGTTCTTGCCGGATTCCAGATTCAGGGAATGAAGATTCGTTTGATTGATGGTTCTTATCACACCGTTGACTCTGATTCTCTCTCTTTCGAAATTTGTGCCCGCACTGCATTCCGTGAAGCATTACCGAAAGCGAAGCCAATTCTTCTTGAGCCGATTATGAAACTGGAAGTAATTACTCCGGAGCAAAACATGGGTGATGTAGTAGGTGACCTTAACCGTCGCCGCGGACAAATGGAAGGAATGGACTCCCGTGCAGGTGCGCAAGTGGTGAAAGCCAAAGTGCCGCTGTCAGAAATGTTTGGTTATGTAACCGCACTTCGTACGATCACTTCTGGTCGCGCCTCTTCAACCATGGAATTCTCTCATTATTCAGAAGCTCCGCGTAACATTGCTGAAGAAGTAATTGCAAAAGCAAAGGGTAAAGCCGCGGCTGAAAAAGCATAATTCTCGTCAAACAGACCTCACAACTTCGTTCTTATAATACAATGAGCCAAAGAATCAGAATCAAATTAAAGTCTTACGATTACAATCTGGTAGATAAATCTGCAGAGAAGATCGTAAAGACCGTGAAACCAACCGGAGCTGTTGTCAGTGGTCCAATTCCACTGCCAACTGAGAAAAAGATCTATACCGTACTGCGTTCACCGCACGTAAATAAAAAAGCGCGTGAGCAGTTTCAGTTATGCTCTTACAAGCGTCTCCTCGACATCTACAGCTCTACAGCGAAGACGGTTGACGCGTTAATGAAGCTCGAGCTTCCGAGTGGAGTAGAGGTAGAGATCAAGGTATAGTGATACCCGGATCAGAAAGAGTCGTTCTTTACATACTATCCGAATAAATAATCAATGCAGACGATCAGTGTCTTGTGTCTGTATTGCAACTATAACAAGACCAAAACAACTAACAACTAGTTAAGATGGCAAGTATCATCGGAAAAAAGGTTGGCATGACCAGCATCTTCGATGCC
>JBIIHN010000114.1:0-5671 GCA_044235745.1 Bacteroidia bacterium | reverse complement strand
GATGAAACCATCATAGGCGTAAACAGTATCGGAAAAATAATTTCGGATACCCGCACCGTTATCAATGATTTTCATATTCCCCGTGATCTTGGGATCATCAACGATCTGCTGGCCCTGAGTATTAATTTTAATGATGGGTAGATTAGAAGATTGAAAAGAAAGTCCCTGCGGTGGATTAGCACCAAAAGAAATACTCCAGTTCAGCAACGTACCGGCATCTGCAAAAGGATACGTATCCAATATCAGTAATTGCCAGACCGCATTCGGATCCTGTCCGTTATTTGCCACATACAAAGGCGACTCCGGGCGGTAAGTACCTGCAAACGGCGCAGAGGCATTTGAAATAAAAGCAGACACGGTATCAGCAAAAAAAGTACCCAGATAATTATTACCCGAGCCACCGTTCCCGGTGGTCAGTTCGATGTAGGTACTATCCGGTGCAATCAGGAACACATCAAGGTCAGAAACATAGGGATGCATAATGTTAATCGAAACTCCCTTTAACCCGAAGGTAGAATCAATCGATGCCGGCAAACCGGGTACAGGAAGCGTAAATCGGATGCTGTTACCATCATCCGGAATTGATCCTCCCCCGCCGCTGAAGGTTTGTGCAACGGTCATCAGAGCATTAAACAACAAGAAACATGAAATAGAGAGGAGACAGAAGATTTTTTTCATAGCAAGTCAATAAAGATACTACATACCGAACTACTCTACAACAACAACTGACCGCGTTTGATCTCAGGACATCATCCGGAAAAAATACTCCGTCAGGAACGAGTAAATGGGGATCCCTAAGATTAGGTTAAACGGGAAGGTCACGCCGAGCGGAGTAGTGAGGTACAACGTTGGATTCGCTTCAGGAATAGCCACACGAACCGCAGCAGGTGCGGCGATATAGGAAGCAGAAGCCGCCATGGTGGCAAGAATGATAGTTCCACCTTCCGTCATACCACAAAGCCATCCGGCAAGAATACCCAACGAGCCCGCAATCACCGGCATTGTCACCCCGAACATCAGCAGGAAGAGACCCACTTTCTTCAGATCAGCCAGCCGTGTGCTCGTTACAACACCCATCTCCAGCATGAAGATGGCCAGGAAGCCTTTGAACATCCCAAAAAAGAAATCATTTAATTGTTCATTATGTTGCCAGGCAGTAAACACCCCGATACCCAATCCGCCGAGCAGGAGCAGCATACTTTTTCCGAGGATCATCTCACGAATCACTTCACCAATACCGGTTTGCTGACTTGCAGACTTTTTCTGACGGCTTTTAAAAAGAAAAATACTGAATGCAATAGCCGGAATCTCCATCAACACCAGTAAAACGGTAACGAACTCCTCATAGGGCATCTGTCGGTCGCGGATAAACGTAAGTACTACCGCGAACGTTACCGCACTCACCGATCCATAGTGGGCCGCCATCGCGGCAGCATCGGCAGCACTGAACCCCCCTTTCAGCATATACCCCCATGCGATTAAACAAATGATGAGGCCCAGCAAGAGCGTTCCGATGGCCGGTAATAACAACCTTGAAAGGTCTGAGTGAAAAAGTTCTATTCCACCTTTAATACCAATAGAAAGCAACAGATAGATACTCAGCACATTGTAGAATGATTCAGGAATTTTTAACCCAGACTTGAAGACACCGCCTAACAAGCCCAGAATGAAGAACAATACGACCGGATCCAGCATTGGTTTATTTTATTGGATGTACTATTTTTGGCAAAAGTATTACTTTCATCAACAATAGTCGCTAATGGAATTGCAGGTAAAGTTCAAAATGAACGAACAACTGTACATCCGTAATCCGGAAGACAGTGAATTAGGGAGAAAGATTGTACGCGCAAGCGTGAACATGATCCGTGAAATTGGATTTGAGTCGTTTACCTTCAAGAAACTGGCTACAGAGATTGAAACGACCGAAGCATCTGTTTATCGCTATTTTGAGAACAAACACCGTTTATTGGTTTATCTGATTACCTGGTACTGGTGCTGGCTCGAATACCGGGTGATAGTAAGCGGTATGAATACCGATGACAGTGAGTTAAAAATCAAACGGATTATTCGGTTATTAACGGAAGAGTCCGATGAAATCCAGGGATTTGAAGGTCTGAATCAGAATGCACTTTATCACATCGTTGTGTGGGAAGGGTCAAAAGCCTATCTCACACACCATGTATCTGAAGATAACAAAGCTCGTCTTTTCAAACCCTATAAAGACCTGGCCGGTCGTATTGCAGGTGTCTTCAAAGAGTACAACACGAAATATAAGTACAGCCGTTCATTGGCAAGCTCGCTATTGGAGATGGCTCACTACCAAACTTTCTTCATGCATAATCTTCCTTCTTTAACTGACTTTGCTGAAAAAAAAGATAAAAGAGAAGTGACACGTTTTTTAGAACACATGGTTTTTTCCTGCCTGAACCAATAAAAAGTTCAACAGAAGGATAGCGTGCACCCGTATGCGGAAGAACAGGAAGCCGGTCTATTGGCTAACCGATATTGAGTAAACAACAGCCGTTCAACTACCGCAATCCGGTTAAATTATCATCATGAATGGCAGATAAACGATAAAGAAAGTAATTTTACGGGGTACTGATGAAATAAAACAATCCTATGACAACCTTCTTTCGACATCTGCTACTCTTCTCTTTCATCTTATCCCTCTCTACTCCATTAACAGTAAAGGCACAACAGGAAACTTATCTGGTTTCCGGACCGATGCTGGGATACAGTGAACATCGGTCGGTGCTGATCTGGTTTGAAGTTAGTCAAGGGGTAAAAACCGCTATGCTGCGTTACTGGGAAAAAGATAACATGGCTTATTTCTATGAGATGGACTATACAGGTGAACTCGAACAGCCTTACAATCCCATCAAATTTGAGCTGGTTAAGTTAAAACTGAACACAACGTATAACTATGAAATTGTTCTGAACGGCAAGGTAATACCGATGCCCACTAAATTTTCGTTCACGACAAAACCCCATCAGGCTAATCCAGATGCAGAGCCTTTTAACTTATCCTTTCTGGCAGGATCATGTGCGTATATCAATGATCCGGTGCTCGATGCTACCGGCGCTCCCTATGGACAGGATCCGTATATCTATCGGACGATGGCCAGCATGAAAACTGATTTTATGCTCTGGCTGGGAGACAATCTGTACCTGAGGGCATCCGACTATGGATCTGAAGCGGGTATGCGTTACCGTTATAGCATGCACCGCAAATCACCCGAGTTGTCGGAATTGCTCAGCTCACGTCCCAACTATGCCATCTGGGACGACCACGACTTCGGAAACAACGATGCTGACCGTTCATTCGAATTAAAATCGGCAGCTCAAAAACTCTTCCGTGACTATTGGGGAAATAAAACCTACGGAATGAACAACGACCAGGGGATATACAGCTCTTATAGTTGGGGAGATTGTGAGTTTTTCCTCACTGATGACCGGTCACATCGCGCACCCAATCAACTGAAAGATAGTATTGGAGGAAAACCTAACTGCGATAAAACTTATTTCGGCGATGTACAATTGGGCTGGCTGAAAGATAAACTCATCAGCTCTAAGGCAACATTCAAGTTTGTAGTGGTAGGCAATCAGGTACTGAATCCAATGAATGAATTTGAAGGCCTGCGTCATTACCCCTGTGAGTATAATGAGCTGATTAACTTCATCGTGAATTACAGAATTGACGGCGTGGTATTCCTTACCGGCGACCGGCATTTTTCAGAAGTCATCGCTTTCCAGCCAAAAGGCAGCTACAAGATGTATGACTTTACCTGCTCACCGGTATCGTCCAAACCCTGGGAGCCAATCGGTAAAGAAAAGGATAATCAATGGCGCGTACCGCAAACCCTGGTCACAACAAATAATTTCACACGGTTTGACATAACAGGTCCAAGAGGTGACCGTACGCTGAAGATGCTGACCATTGACCGCTCCGGAATCATTCAGGCTTCCTTCACCTTAAGCGAGAAGGATTTAAAAATGAAATAAACTCCTTTCAGTACACAGGTCATTTCCTACATTGATATTACCTGAACTTCTGTACTTTTGAGTTCTCAATTCATTACTGCATATGCACCTTCCACAACGTGGCCTGATCGCCCTGCTTCTCTGCATTTCATTTATGTCAACTGCACAAACGCTGAAATATCCAACTTCACGAAAGACGGATCAAAAAGACAATTACCATGGCACTGAAGTAAGTGACCCCTACCGCTGGCTGGAAGTAGATACAGCTGAAGAAGTAAAGGCATGGGTAGAAGCACAAAATAAAGTCACCTTTGATTATCTCTCGAAAATCCCCTACCGGGATAAACTAAAAAACCGCCTTTCGGAAGTCTTCAACTACGAACGCTTTTCAGCTCCCAGCCGTGCCGGTGAATATTACTTCTTCAGTAAAAATGACGGATTACAGAACCAATCCGTTATTTACTACCAAAAAGGACTGGACGGAACACCACAGGTATTTCTGGATCCCAATACATTAACCAAGGATGGCACAGCCGCCGTCAGTATGCTGGGCTTCAGCAACGACAAGAAATACGTAGCCTATGCGATCAACCAAAGCGGCTCTGACTGGCAAACGATAAAAGTGCGTCGTGTAGAAGATGCAACAGATACCAATGATGAACTGCAATGGGTAAAATTCAGCGGGGCCTCCTGGCACAAGGATGGCTTTTTCTACTCACGGTACCCCACCCCCGAAAAAGGAACAGAACTCAGTGGCAAGAACGAATATCATCAGGTATGGTATCATCAACTGGGCACTCCGCAGTCGAAGGATGAACTGATCTTCGAAGATAAAACACAACCGCTGCGCTATTATGGTTCAGGAGTAACGGAAGATGAAAGATTCCTGTTCGTTTATGTATCGCAGGGTACGTATGGAACAGAAATTCACTGGAAAGATCTGACCAAACCCGACAGCAAACTGCAACTACTGTTTAAGGGCTTCGATCACGAGTATGGAGTGATTGACAATATCGGCTCGAGGATTCTGGTGAGCACCAACCATGGTGCCATGAATAACCATATTGTCAGCCTTGATCTCAACACGTTCAATCCTGAAAAGGCTTATGAAGGTCAGTGGACTATTGTTGTTCCGGAGACAAAATCGCTGCTGGAAAGTGCCAATACTGCCGGAGGGAAACTATTTCTCAACTACCTCCAGGATGTATCATCGCATATCTATCAGTACAGCTATGAAGGCGTAAAAGAAAGAGAGATCATGCTGCCGTCAATTGGTTCAGCAGGAGGATTCGGAGGGTATAAAGATGACAAGGAAGTATTTTACACTTTCACTTCCTTCACCTATCCTCCTACTATCTATCGCTATGATATCGCCACAGGCAAAACGACTTTATTCCGCAGCTCAAACGTAAAATTCAATCCGGATGATTATGTGACAGAACAGGTGTTTTATCCAAGCAAGGATGGCACCAAAGTACCGATGTTTATCGTTTATAAGAAAGGCTTGAAGAAAAACGGTATGAATCCGACATTGCTTTATGCATACGGAGGATTTAACGTTAATCTTTCACCCTCCTTCAGTGCTTCACGTCTGGTAATGCTTGAACAAGGTGCCATCTATGCACTGGCCAATATTCGTGGTGGTGGTGAATATGGTGAAGCCTGGCACAAGGCCGGTATGTTACTCAAC
>JBIIHN010000113.1:0-5682 GCA_044235745.1 Bacteroidia bacterium | reverse complement strand
TGTCACGCAAATCAGCTATTTGTTCCAGTTGAACATACTGCTCGATGGCTTTATTAAATGCTTTGTTGGAATAGTTAATAGATGCTGCCTTTGCGATAGATTTTTCAGTGAAGATGTTGGAGGGATTGGCGATAATCGTTTCGTAACCACCGAGTGCTTCATTAAAATTCTTGTTTCTGTAATCACATTCTGCTTTGTAGAATGTTGCGTTCAGTTTGTAAACACCATTTGGGAACTGACTTAAGTACTTACTGAAATCACGTGATGCATCTTCAAAGTTACCTTTCAGATATCGTTGTTCGGCCGCCTCATAGGTAATGGAGTCTTGTGCGCCGGTACTGACTGTTGCATTCGGGATGTTCTTTATATAGGCAAAATACTCATCCGGTTTTCCGTCGGCCACATAGATGTTTTTGACGCTGGTTAGTGCTTCTGTAGCTTCCGGCGTACCCGGATAGTTGGTGATTACTTTTTTAAATTGTTCCAGTGCGAGATCGTCCTGTTTGGCATTATAGTAAGTTAAAGCAATATTTAACTGTGCCTTTTTGGCGTATTGTGAATTGGGGTATTCGCGCAAAATAGTTGTAAAGTTGTCACGGGCCTTCGCATCCTCTCCGGAAGTCATATATGCCCGACCGCGCTCAAAGAGTGCGTCGGCTCTGTATTTTGATTTAGGATATGTTGTGAGTAAACTGCTCAGGGTTGATGACTTTGCTTCCGTTTGTCCTTGCAATCCCTGAATGACTCCTTTCTGGTACAGTGCATAATCTGAAGATGCTGCACGGGCCGTGATGGCCTGATTATAATACTGCAGGGCGTTGTCAAAATCACGACCCGCATAAAAACAGTCGCCGGTTCTTACCAGCGCATCATTGAAAATGGCCGGTTCTTCGGTCTTTTTTGTAAGGAACTTCCTGAACCATGTTTGCGCTTCATTATAATTTGCCTGCTTGAAGTAACAATAGCCGATATTATAATTGGCAAGATTATACATTGATGTATTGACCGATCCCGGATTAAATACGTAGGTGCGGTATTGTTTGATCGCAGCTTCGAACTTCTCCTGTTTGTATAGTATTTCCGCTTTCCAGTAAATCGCTCTGGCGCGCATATCCGGATCTACATCATTGAGAATAGCTTTCTCGAACATGGAAATAGCCTTGTCGTTTTCTCCGTCATTCATCAACTCGATGCCCCGGTAATAAGCAACTTTCTGGTAGGCGCCTTTTGTTCGTGTGGTTTTGTTTTTTACATTGTCGAGCGAGGCGAGGGCTTCTTTGTAGTTCCTGGTGCCCAGGTATAGTTCAGCCAGAAGTTCGTTGGCCTCATCTGCATACGAGGATGCAGGATATTTTTCAAGGAAGTTTCGAAAAGCGTTGAGTCCGCCAGGTAATTTTAGCTCGTACGACAACTTTGCATAGTTGAATAGCGAAAGTTCGGTAACGGATGGGTTGTGATTCGTTTTTGAGGCAAATTCAAAAGCGTTTCGTGCGGATGCTTTGTTCTTTTCTTTGAGATAACACGCTCCGAGGTGATACCATGCATTCTGATCGATAGAGTCCTGCGGCCCGATTACCTTTTCAAAATGGCTGATGGCCCCGGTATAGTTCCCGGCTTTATATTCACACATGCCGATCGCATATCGATCGTCACGGGATAATACAGGTGTGCCCTGGCTATAGCCATCGAAGTAAAGCAGTGCATTTTTGTAATCGCCTTTTCGATAATAAGACTCCGCAATGATGCGCATGATTTCTACATTATTCTGAGGGCTTTTGTTTTTAAGGACCGGCACTGCATAATCAATTACCTCGGTGTATTTTCCCTGATCAAAATACATTTGTGTAATATAGTATGGTACCAGTGGCCCAAACGTAGCTGACGAATCCAGTTTGCTGAAATACTCCAGTGCTGTTTTGTAGTTGTTACCCGAGTATGCAATATGTCCGTAATAGTACTGCGCGGCTGTTTGATACTTCGACTTTACATTCAGTATTTCATGAAATTTTTTAGCCGCTTTATCAAGGTCTCCTTTGTTAAAATAGCAATAGCCTGTTTTGAAATAATATTCCGGTACCTCATCTCCTGAAAGGTAATATACATCCGCTTTTTCGAATGCCGGTAATGCCTGATTGTATTTTTTTGTCCTGTAGTAATGACGGCCCAGATAAAACCAGGCGAGGGGGGCTTTAGTGCTTTCCGGATACTTTTCCGTAAACGCTTTCAGTCGTTCTTCTGCATCCGGATTCCAGAGCTCATACGAACAGGCTGCTGAGTAAAACCAGGCATTGATCTTATTATGTTCGGTTCCTTTGCCATCCAGCAGATAGCGATCAAACTGTTCCCGGGCAGCACTGTACTTCTCTTTCAGGTATAATTCCCACGCTTCTTTGTAGGGGCGATCAGCTTCTGTAAAGAAAGCGGTCATTTGTGCGCTGCCGCTACGGCCGATCAGTAGTAGGCAGATAATCAGTATTTTGCGCATTATATTGGTGCGAATTATTCAGGTGACTATTCTTTCAAAAGTACATCTATGAAACGCCGTTCGAAGCATTAATCGTATTCACTTGCACGGAATTATCAACAGGCACTTATGAATTGTAGTGTGCAAGAAAGCCTGCGTTTATCTCTGATTTAGCCGGTGCAATAAGTTATATTGTCGTGGCGTTTAACATTATCGGAATGGGTTGTTTCTTGTCGTTTCATAAAAATGTTTTCGGACGATTAAACCAAATTCCATCAAGAAAGTCCTAATGATGATTCCGGAACAGATAATCCATAAATTACATAAATAAAATACAATCTGACATGAAAACAAATTTGAAAATGTTGATGGCCGTAACAAGCCTTTCGGTTGTAATTCTGACCTCCTGCCGTAAAGACAAGGATGAAGAGATTGATAATGACACTGCATCCGTAGTGGAATATGCTATGGCCGATAATGCATTCTCAGATGTAAGCAGTATTTCGGATGAGGCCTATGATGGTTCGCTAGAGTCCTATCGTTCCGCCGGTAACGCACGGATTCTGACTACCTGTGCAACCATTACGTTTGATACCTCCTCGAGCCCGAAAACGTTGACGATTGATTTCGGTACGACAAATTGTTTGTGTGGTGACGGCAACTATCGTAAAGGCCGTATTCTGGTCAGCTGGACCGGACCATACCGTGACTCCGGTTCTGTCCGCACCATCACTTTCGATAATTATTTTGTTAACTACAATCAGATTCTGGGTACAAAGACAGTAATCAACAATGGTACTAACGGCAGCGGACATCCTATATTTACTGTTACGGTGAATGGATCCATCGTTTGGGATCCGCAGTATTTTGGTGGCGGTGGGACCAGTACGTATACCTCTACGCGTACCCGGGAATGGAGTGCCGGCTTCAATACACTTGCCTGGAATGACGATGTCTATCTGATCAGCGGAACAGCAAGTGGAACGACCCGTGTTGGCTCAAGTTATACTATGTCTACTTCGGAAGCACTGAAAAAGGAAATTGGTTTCAGACATTTTACAGATGGAGTACTGAACTTTACTCCTTCGGGTAAATACACCCGTGTGATTGATTATGGTTATGTAAATGGTGGCCGCGATAATCTGGCACAGGTTACCATCAACGGTTATACATTTACCGTACAATTGAAATAAAGCTTCAAGGTTAAGTGTTATGTTATAGTGTGTGAGGCGGTCATTCATATGACCGCCTTTTTTATCGGATCAAAGTGATTTTACCCCGTAAATTATATTTCTTCCGGTTAAAGTCTCGTATTTCTGCCTCGTAAACATAGACATCCTGGGGACATTCTTCTCCGTCATTTAAATATTGTCCGTTCCAGGATTCCCGAACATTATCACTCTGATATACGACTTGTCCTCTTCGGTTGAATATTTTAATTTCAAACTTGTCTACACCTTCAGCAAAGACTTCAAAACGATCGTTGATATTGTCCCGGTTCGGAGTAAATGCGGAGGGCAGGTAGAGAGAGTAGTTTGGAAGCACCTGTACAATAATGCTGGTGGTATCAGCACATCCGCCGGGATTAAAGGTGAAAAGCGTCACAACATAGGTTCCGGTATCCCGGTAGATATGTGTGGTCGCGCAGGCGCTGTCGCCGGTTCCGTCTCCGAAGTCAAAATAACAGGATGCGTTTGCAAAGAGGGATTCAAAACTAAATACCGGGTTCGCACTGCTGGCCACGAGAGGCGATGCTGTAAACAGGGCATCCGGTACAGGGTAAACGTTTATTAAGCCCGGTAAGGTGTCCGTGGTAGAGCAGGTGTCAGATGAAGTGATGGTGAGTGAAGGCTGATAGCTTCCCTGAAAAGAATATGTATGAGAAGGGTTGTTGAGGAATGATACTATTCCATTACCAAAATTCCAGAGATATGAGGCACCGCCAATAACAGGGCTTAAGTCCTGGAACAATACTTCCAGTGGTTCACAGCCTTCGTTAATATTAACTGAAAAGTCAACTACCGGATTTTCTTTTACGATGACGGTTTCGGTATGTTGTGAGGGAGGGCAGCCGGGCGTAGTTGTTTCCAGAGTGATGGTTTGTGAACCGGTATTTTGAAATGTGTAATTATTTATGGCAGGAGCATTGATTGTATCATTGTTGATGATCCACATTTGCGTAGCACCGGGAACAATTCCATAGTAAGGTGAGAAGCCAAAACTGTTGCCTCGTTCACATTGTGGCGGTGGTGGAAGGAAAAATGCCTGTTGTACTGCTTTGCCGGTAACTTCAACGGTATCTGTATCATTACAAAAACCAAGTGTGGCCGTGAGGATGAATTGAACTGTGGAATCATTCACGCCAACAACAGGAACTACGGCATTCGGATTTGCGCTGGTGCCAATATTAACAAATTGCTGAGGCTGCCAGCTATAGGTATATCCGGGAACCGCAGCCGATCCAATGCTGACCGGTTGGCCGGCACAAGCAATCCTGTCTGATCCTGCATTTGCTACAGGCACTTCTCCAACAATCACCGTGTCCCGAAGAGTGTCAGAATTACAAACCTGATCATTGCCCACCAGATAAATGGGATAGGTTCCGGGAGTCGCCCAGGATAACCAGAATGGACCTGCAATGCCTGTTGATCCAAAGTTCAGAATATTCGCGCCGCCAAATTCAAAAGTGAAGTTGTTGCCGCTGACAGGCATAAGCCCTGTGTAAACAAACAAACTGCTGTCGTTTCCGCAGATTTGACGAGGGCTGATGGTGAAATCTATTTCGGGTTTTGCGTTGACGGTGAGTGGGGTAGAGTCGAGGAGCGATATACATCCTTCCGGACTAACAACCTGAACCGTTACATATGCTGGTCCGGAAGTATTCCACTGTAAGATGGCACTGGTGCCGTTGGATGGATTACCGCCTAACAGTAACGCATTGCCGAAGTCCCATAGAAATGTTGAGCCTGCAGGTGCTCCGCTCGATAGTGGGTTGAGTGTGTATATACTCTCTTCGCAGATCACCGGCGGAGGGTTGAAATTCACCGATGGTGTCGCGAAGATGCGAATTGAATCGGTGTAGGTGTTTCCGATACATCCGCCTTCCTCCACCGTGAGACTGATCGGATAGGTACCCGGGTTTGTCCAGCGAATATCGAACTGCTGGTTTCCCGGACCGGTGATTGTTCCCGGTGCATAAGTCCAGTTGTACACAGCGC
>JBIIHN010000112.1:0-5692 GCA_044235745.1 Bacteroidia bacterium | reverse complement strand
GCAGAACCAGCAAGGGGATTTTTGATTGCAGGTCGAGCCCGGCGTATTTGAAATTGCTTGTCCAAAGCAGACCGATAACATATAAAAAGTAAAACAACACCGGCAGCAGAAGCGATCGGTTTTTAATTGATTCCGAAACCAGGAGTTTTCTTTCTTCCGGTAAAAAAAGGCGAAGCACGAATAAAGCAATCAGGATACCCAACGCCGGTGATGGGAGGATAGGCATCAGCAAGGCGCCAATCATCAATAATCGATGCAGGGTTGTATGGTTGAGGAGTGAGGTCATAAGGTTCGTTGGATGGTGAGTTGTTTAAAAGCAGCTAACCACGACCTGGTTATGTTTTTTCTAAGAAAATGTTCCTTTACATAGTTGACTCCGTTTTCACCTAATTCTTTTCTGAGTACGGGGTCGCGTTCCAGTTTGAGCATTGCATCGGCCATGGCCTTACTATTTTCAGGAGGAACAAACAAACCACTTTTTCCCTGTTCGATAAATAAGGTTCTTGCCTCTCCGTCAACAGCCAGCAGGATTGGCTTACCCAATGCCAGATTTTCGAAGATTTTTGAAGGGATGGCGCCGAGAAACAAGTCCATTTTTTTTAGCGGAATCACGGCCGCGTCGATGGATTTAACAATTGAAGGTATTTTATTTCTTGCGGTCAGTGGAAGAAAATAAACCTGATGGATATCTTCCTGTTGCTTTCTTGATAACAGCCGCTCTTTCTCCGGACCTTCACCCATCAGCAGTATTTTAATTTTTGATTCCTGCGGTAAGAGTCTTGCGGCATCAATAAGTATATCCAGTCCCTGAGCGATTCCAATGATGCCGGCATAAAGTATCAATACATCATCATCGTTAAATCCGAGTTGTGTTCTCCAGTTTTTATCTTCATCGGCTGTGAAAATTGATTCGTCCACTCCGTTTGGTAACCAATGAACCGATTTGTCAGGAAAGCGGTTTTTGATATTTTTCACAATACCTTGTGTCTGTCCTGTAATCATGAACGAGTTTCTGTATAAAAACTCTTCCAGTTTTGTCGCAAGGCCTAAAGCGAACTTATTGGAAATTACCCCCAGCTTCTCTGCCGACTCCGGCCATAAATCCGAGACATTGAAGATCAGTTTCGCTTTTTTTCTTTTAGCAATCCACCATGAACTGATGCCGAGAAACAATGGCGGAGATTCGCAAATGAGTGCATCAAAAGATCCTTTTATCCGGCGGTGATACCACATCGACGAAAAGGTAAATGAAAAGTAATTCAGTAACCTTGATATAATCGATCGGTTTTTACTTACGTAAATCCATGTGCGAAATACCGGTATACCATCGAATGAATCTTCAACATATTTTACACCCCGGTATTTACTATGTACTTCCATTGCCGGATAATTGGGCATAGCAGTCAGAATAACGACCTCATGACCTTCTTTCATCAGTTCACGGGCCATACCGCTCAGCCTGTTTTGCGGAGCGCCTGTTTCCGGAGGGTAATATTGGGTATGAATGAGAATGCGCACAACTATCCGATTAAACAGTTGACAATATTTTCCGCAGCTTTACCGCCTCCGTATAAATCTGCATGGAAGTTCGATTCCCTGTTCTTCATCAGGTGATAAGCATTCTGAATTTTTTCCCGGTCACTGCCGGCCAGTACATTATATCCGCCTTCCACCAACTCCGTCCATTCAGTTTCTTCTCTCAATGTAATGCAATGCTTCCGGAAGAAAAACGCCTCTTTTTGAAGTCCGCCACTATCCGTTAATACGATACTGCAATTTTTCAGAAGTTCCAGCATATCAAAGTAGCCCACCGGATCAATCAGTTCAAGTTTGGTCTTAATACCGAGTTGTTCGATGATCTTCTTCGTACGGGGATGTATCGGAATAATAATTTTTAAATCTGCCCCGATGTTTTCCAATGCAGATAGTATGGAGGTGAGCCTTTGTGGATCATCGGTATTTTCTGCCCTGTGAAGTGTACAGAGAGCAAATTGATGAACTCCAAGACGTGCGATGATGTTCGATTTTTCAGACGAAACACCGGCATAATACAATGCCGCGTCTTGCATAACATCTCCGCTAAGTTCAATGCGCATCCCTTTGAAAGGATATCCTTCATTTTTCAGATTACTGACAGCGGTATGAGTCGGACAAAACAAATAACTGGATATACGGTCCGTAAGTATTCGATTGATTTCTTCCGGCATCTGCATGTTAAAGGAGCGTAGTCCTGCTTCTACATGTGCAACGGGTATATGAAGTTTTGACGCTGCCAAAGCCCCGGCTAAAGTAGAGTTGGTGTCTCCATAGACCAACACGAGCCCGGGCTTGTGTTCAATGAATAGTTTTTCCAGACCTTCCATCATTTGCCCCGTCATGGCACCATGAGATTTGCCATGAATCCCCAAATTAAACGCCGGACGAGGAATTTCCATATCCTCGAAAAAAATATCTGACATGTTGGTGTCATGATGTTGTCCGGTATGGATGATGAATTCCTGAAAACCGCTGTGTTTTCTGAAAGCTCTGCTAACCACAGCTGCTTTTACAAACTGTGGCCTTGCGCCAACGATGGTAAATATCTTCATAGGACGTATTACTCAGGTAAGGAGTTGTTGATAGAGCAGGAGAAGTTTTTCTTTTTCTTTTTGCCAGTTATATTCGTTACGTGCAAGTTGCAGATTGATTTTTTTTATCTCAGCAAGTTTATGGTCATCGTCCATAAGTTCTCGTATAGCCCTTGCGATTTCTTCAGGATTTTCCGGATCAACATAAATACCACTTGTTCCAAAGAAACTTCTCCAGTATTCAAAATTGCTCATGATGACCGGTAATCCGCAGGCCATATATTCAAATGGTTTCGTCGCGAGTGTGGTTATGTGATTAGGCTTGGGAAGAAAGGTAATGATGCCTGCATCTGCTGCCTTGATATAGGGGAAGATTTTATCCGCTTCTACAATTCCGAGGTATCGAACATTTCGCCAGCCTTTCATAGATTGACATTCCTTCAGATACGCTTCCGATTCAAAAGGTCCCAGCATCCATAACTCCGTGTTTTCAACGGCATCCATCGCCTCAATGAGTTCGCTGATTCCTCTGATGCGAGTAGCACCGCCGACGTAAATAATGGATTTTTTGGTTTTCTCCAACCGCATATCGGGGATGTTATCATAGTCGGGCAGAACCGGAAAGTTACGAAGGGTGACGGGCTTCAATCCGGGGAAAAGAGCTGATATATCAGGCCGGGCAGTTACAATCCCATTAAAGGCGGGCAGTGTAATAGATTCGACTGTTTTAATTACGAAGGAGAGAATTCGACGAGCAAATGCTGCTTTTACATACGGCCGCGAAAGAATGGCGGCGGCGTTATTTTCATGTACATCCATGATCACCTTTTTACCGCTTAACCTGAGCAACAAGCCGGTCCAAACCAATTCCGGATCGTGCAGGTGATAAACTGCGGCATCGATCTTTCTGGCTTCCTTAAATGCGGTAAAAAACGACGTTAGAAAGAATCGTTTGATGCGAGTCCGGTAACCTTTAAAACCAACGATGGATACACCGTTTCTCCTGGTGGTTTCGGCATTCGCACAAAGTAATACCACTTCATAGCCGGCATCAGCGAGCGATGTACATTCTTTGAAAAAAATGCGGTTGTCGTTCGCCTGATGAACAGTGGTGATATGACAGACTTTAGCGGGCATCAATTACTTTTTCATAAAAGTCCATAAATCTCGCCTTATTGGCCTCCTTTGTTCCTTCTTTTTCTATGATCCCGGCATTCATCTCCTGCACCTTTTGCATGTTCAGACTTAATGCCCTTAGCAGCACATCGTTCTCGTTCGGTTTCATAATGCAGCCGTTTACATTGTCTCGTATCCATTCGCGGTTTGCAGGCAAATCAGACACTACTGGAATACAGCCGCAAGCCATCGCCTCCAGCAGACTAATAGAGGTTGCATCACTTTCCGGAATAGAAATAAAGATGGATGCTTTTTGATAGAGCAGGGTGTTTTGTTCACGGCCTACCCAGCCATAAAATGTCACATGGTTTTCGAGTCCCAGTTCACGGACTTTTGCTTTCAGTTGTTCTTCTTCGCTACCTGTTGCCGCGATAGCCAGTTTCCAGTCTGCGTATTGTTTACCGGAGTGTATAAGTGTATGGAATACTTCAATCACCTGATGTATCCTGTAAAGAGGAGTAAGCTGTCGGTTGGAATACACCAGTTGCTCTTTTTGATAGTGGCCGGGGGTGATATCGATGCCAAAGTTAGCGATGAGAATTTCCGGCCGGTGACGACCTGCATACTTCCGCATCACATCGGCCATATAGATCGCATCGCTGGTGAAGAAACGGGCATGCGTCATAACATACCGGATTAACTTACGATAGAGAAATCCTTTTTGAGGGGTGGCGAGGATGTCGCTGCCCCAGGCCGTTACAATCAGCGGGTATTTATTTCCGCAGGCTTTAATGGTGAACCACGCGCAGCTGTTTGCCTGATGCACATGAACTATATCCGGATTGAAGCGTTCGATTTCACGGCGCAGCGTTTTTATCTTTTTCAGCAAATGAAGCGGAGAACGCATGGAAAAGTCGAAGGTGAATTGTGCATGGTTGATACCTTCAGCAGGTCGATCGGTAATGACTAACACTTCCTCAAAATTCTCTTCGATAAGATGAAGGTATTTAAAGGTGTGAATCACCCCGGTGCCGATCAGAACCAAACGCCGTTTTTCTTTCTTCATGTTTTTTGCTGATTGGTTATCCATTCCCTGTAATATTTTTCCAGTTCAGGATGTTCCCTAAGCAGTTGCTCATCGGTATCCTTCGTACTCTTAATCACCTTAGCAGGTTGTCCGGCAATGATGGAGAAATCAGGATAGTCACCATCTACATAGCTGAATGCGGAAACAATGCAACCCTTTCCAATACGGCTGCCGGGCATGATTACCACATGCGGACCAATAAACGTATATGCTCCGATTATCACGTTAGCCCGGTTATAGGCCACTTTTTCAGCAGCCGGAATATTCACATACTCCCTGCCATATAATCTGATCGCATGATGCGATGAATGGGTAAGAATGCTAACATAGTTGGTAATCTGACAGCCTTCACCTATAAATACGCCGTTTGAGGCATCAATAAAATTGAAATGACCGATGTAGGTATGATCATTCAGTACCAGTTGTTCTTCGCCTGAAATGCTTGTGGTGCTCCCAATCCTGACATGTTGCAAACGGCGCTGATCATATCCCTTTTTACGGGCAACCATAACCGGCTTAAGCCAGCCGGATAGTTTTCGGAGTATATAGGATCTGATCATGTTTAATTTATTTGGTAAGCACGTCCTTCTTTCATGCGCTGAATATTATCTTTCAGGTTAATCAAAATGTTGGAGCGCCAATGTCGTGGATGACTCAGGAAATATACTATTCGTATGCCCTTTTCCATCGCTTCAAAGGGGGAATACGGGCGATAAAAAGCGGGATAAGGAATATCTGAACCAATATATCCGAAACTTTCCATCAATGCCGGATGATAACATTCAAGGGATATACCGGCTTTGTTCAGGAGTTCGGGAGTAATGAAGGCGTAATTGGGCACATTCAGTTTTCGGTTCACGAAGTCGCCATGTGCTGCAATGGAGTTGATTTTTCTGCCAACGGCCTGTTCCATCTTTTGCAG
>JBIIHN010000111.1:0-5694 GCA_044235745.1 Bacteroidia bacterium | reverse complement strand
ATAGCCGGCATAGATCAACGGAAGCGCAACATTATCGAGTGCCGTACTCCTTGGCAGCAAATTGAACGTCTGAAAAACAAACCCGATTTGCTTATTCCGGATTTCAGCCAGCTCATTATCGCTCATGTGTGAAACATCTATCCCATTGAGAAAATAAGAACCTCCGGAGGCGGTATCCAGGCAACCCAACACATTCATCAGGGTAGATTTGCCGGAACCCGATGAACCCATGAGGGCTACATACTCGTTCTTATAAATATCCAGTGTAATACTGCGAAGTGCATAGATGGTCTCCAGTCCCACCTTGTAGATTCTGGATATATCCCTCACTTTAATGATTGGTTCGTCCACAACGATTGCTTTGGATCAAAAATAAGGAAGAAAAAGGAAGGAGCGAATCGCTTTACACGCTTAAATCGACGGTTGGGAAAAAGGAGTTGCTATTCAGGATTTCGGGGAATGGTTCATGAAGCTTTTGTCCGTTTAAACGCGGCGACCGCTTCGATCAGCAACGAACGCAATGAAAACACTTACAAGTCCCGCATACTGCGCAAGCGGGATATAACCCTCCGCGAAAGGAGGAAAACGTTAATTTCTAATTGAAGAATCTCAGTATCGCACCAAAAAATTCTCCTTACTGAGCGCCTTGTTGGTGAAAAGCAAACCCATCATATACACGTCAATCGATTGCCTGAAGCGCTGGTCGCTTTTCAGTTGTTGCCAGGCCTCCTTCATCTCAGCCGACCAGTTAATATCATCTACAACGATGGTCGCATCTTCACTAAGATAAGGCATTAGCATTTCTACATAACGGATGGTAGCATCTTTACGATGATGTCCGTCGATATACACAAAATCAATCCAGCCAATTCTCTTTAACACTGTCGGTAACGTTTCTTCGAAGGCTCCTTCTACCAACTCAATATTACATTGCGGAAAACGCTTGAAATTTTCGCGCGCTACTGCTGCGGTGGCCGGGCATCCTTCCAGCGTATACAGTTTACTGCCCGGAGATCCAAGCGATTGATACAAGGCAGAAATTCCAAATGATGTACCTAACTCAAGAAGTACAGATGGTTTACGGTATTTTACCAACCGGTATAACATGCGTGCATATCGGGGTGGTTTTGCACTGTGCTTTGCAATGTATGCTATACTTCGCTCTTTGAATTTTTTCCCTCCAAACCCTGCACCGAAATCAGTAACGCGAATCACCTGTGAATCCCTCTTCAATGCTTCGCGCAATTCTTCAACAGGGGTCGTCAATGGATCTTTACGGTCTCTGCGAAAAACTGCCTCATTCAGTGAGTAGGCAAATGGCCCCTGCAAGCCATGGCGATTCGTAGCCCGCAGGTAATAGGCAAGGTATCCGGTTAAGAGTTTTATGCTTTGCAACATAGTTAATTTGTCCTCAGCAGGATAAATACCTCAACAATAACCAACATTGATATCGCTGCTGCTTTACCCGACACTGCCTTATCATCACGGTCATTTTTCACGGTTATCCATGAAGGGCCGTTTCATTTTTTATTTTTCGCAAGTGACAGCATAATACTCATAGCGAGAATCATTACCACCACAAACAATGCCCACTCTACCGGAATGTGGACATAATGTGAGATGATCATTTTCACTCCAACAAACGTAAGAATGATGGCCAGTCCGTATTTGAGGTATTTGAAAATATCCATCATGCCGCTGAGTGCAAAAAACAAAGCGCGGAGTCCAAGGATAGCAAAGACATTGCTCGTATACACAATGAAGGGGTCGCTGCTGATCGACAGTACAGCGGGAATAGAATCGACCGCGAACACCAGATCGGTAAAGTCAACAACTACCAGAACGATAAATAACGGCGTGGCCAGCCATTTGTTCCGATGTTTCACGAAGAAATTCTTGCCATGATATTCATCTGTGACCGGGAAGATTTTCTTTGACAAGCGAACGATGATATTTTTATCGAGTTCGGGATCATCCTCATCATTCTGAAAAAACATTTTAAATCCGGTAAAGATCAGGATGCCACCGAAGATATACACCATCCATTCAAACTTCTGAAATAAGGTGACGCCTACCAGGATAAATGCACCTCGCAGCACCAACGCGCCAAGTATACCCCAAAACAACACACGGTGTTGATACTGCTTCGGCACATTGAAATAGTTGAAAATAACGATAAACACAAAGAGGTTATCGACACTCAGCGACCATTCAATTACATATCCAGTCAGGAACTCAAAGGCCTTCTCCGGACCAAACCAGTAATAAACCAGACCATTAAAAGCGAGGGCGAGCGATGACCAGAACGCCACCCATGCGATGGACTCTTTAAAAGAAATGGCCTTCTCCTTTTTATTAACGACACCCAGATCAAATGCCAGCATGGCCAGAATGAAAGCATTAAATCCGATCCAGAAGGTTGAATTATCCATTGCGCAAAAGTACGCAAAAGGGCAATAATGAAAGCATAGGGATTAACGACCGGTTACAGACCCATAGTCGCTGTTCAGCGTGCCGGCCGACCAGTACAGATACGCTTTACTTCCCGCATACTTTGATTTCAGCTCCACCAGTTTGATTTTCGAATTAATCAAGGCATTCTCGCGAGTGTTGATTAAAAAGATGGAACTTTCGCCGTTGTTAAATCTGAACAACTCTCCCTCGAGCATGAGGGCTGCATTCTTCACTTGTTCTTCCTGAATACGGATCTGATCGCCGAGTAAGGTTAACTGATTCCAGGATGTATTCACCTCCGTAAGTATTTCACGTTGCAGCTGTCGCTGATCAAAACCCAGCTGTTCAATTTTTAATTTCACCAACCCGAGTTTACCTCGTTCTTCCCTTAAAAAAAGCGGCAAAGAAAACACGAAGCCCATCTTATAATTATTGTTAAACTGCCATTCAGCCGGACGTCCTTCCCACGGTGTCACTCCACCTTGCAGAAAATTATAATCGAAATTAAGTTTAGGTCTTAATTTCTCGGCAGCCCAACGGCGTTCAATTTCAAGCTGGTTTTTTTTCGCATCCAGCTTGAGCAATTCCGGGTGATTTATCCGGGCGAGTTCCAGTAATAACCCCTGTTGTTCTCTGCTGATGGTATCGAGGTCGGCAGCGTCAAAAACGGGAAGGACAGAAGGGGGAAGTTCCACCGGATCACCGGAAGTATTCCAGAGAAAATTAGATGCAATCAATCGTGCATTGCGTGATTCCAGATCCGATTGGGTAAGTACATTTCTTCTGTTCTGGACTTCAATATAAGCTTCCAGGGAGTCAATTGCAGGAAGGTCGCCAAACAACACACGTGCTCTGATCGCTTCAAAGCGTTCGCTGGCGAGGCGAAGTGCATCCTGATGAAGTTGAAGACGTTCGCGGGTGAAGGTCCATTCCCAATATGTTTTCGCAGCGGACAGGAGGAGTTTATTGATCGTTTTCACCCGTTCGGCTTCTGCCATGCGGCTCAATTGCTGAGCTTGTCGTAAAGTGGCGCGTCGTTGATCAATTAACAATCCCTGACCCAGCGGCACGGATACTCCTACATAACTCAAACCACCTTCCGGCACCGCATACTGATTATCGAGGAGCCTTCCGTTGTTATCGTCGTAGGCAATTTTAATATCGGCACCGGACCATACGGGAACAATTAACTTCGACTCCCACCTTGTCCAGTAATTTTTCTGATCGAATTTTTTCTCTTCATAATCCGACTTCAGCAAAGGATCAAAACCACCGCGTGCCGTACGGATTTCGGCACGGGCCATCTCACTGAAATTCGCCGCCTGTTTCACCACAGGATGATGCGCCAGCACCAACTCATAATAATCGCGGAGACGCATCACCTGAATACTGTCCTGCGCAGCAGAACGGGCGTAAACGAAAAACAGAAACAAGAGGACTATACCGCGCATCATTTTTTATCTTCTTTAGCGTCTGACTCTTTCTTTTTATCCTTCGCGTTTATATCATCAGAAGCCTTCTCGTAAATATGCAGGTCTTCGTCATTCAGCTCACCCATGTAATCCGGTGGGAATCCGTTAAACTGACGCCATAACTCGTACCAGATGGGCACATCCTGTAACATCACCCAACCATAAACACCGGAACCTACCCTCAGTTGCGTCGGCCAGGGATCATCTTTAGGATCAGGGATAACAAGAATACGATAATGACCCTTCGTATCAATATTATCAATTACAGCCACCAGCCCTCCAAATGTACCAAAGGTATAGTTCGGCCAGCCGGAGAAAACCAAGGCAGGCCAACCGTCAAATTGCAGACGTACACTTCTTCCTTTTGAAAGAAGGGGAATGTCCATTGGCCGAACATACAATTGTACAGCCAGTGTAGATCCGATCGGCATGATGGTACAGATCGCATCTCCTTCACCTATGTTTTCACCAACACCCGAGACACGTGTTTGTACAACATATCCATCCTGCGGCGCAGTGACATAATAATATCCGCTACGAATACTCAGGTTCGCATATTCCACATTCATCTTGGCGATTTCACCTTGCGTTTCATAGAGATACGACAAAGCACTCTGCAGATCGGATTCCGCTTTGCTGATCTTGGTGGTATATTCCGCCTCAATTGAATTCAACTCAATGTTCGCATTGATCAGCTCATTTCGTGAAGTGAGCATTTTGTTTTCAATACCGATCATTTTGGCATTTGACTCCTGCACCTTGAGGTTTCTGCGTTCAAGATCTACGAGGGAGATAAGTCCCTTCTTGTATAATGAGTCGGCACGACGCGCCTGATATCTGGCAATATCAAGGTCCACTTCCATTGCTTTCAGGTCGGTACTGTCGCTGATGATTTTCAGCCTTGACTGAACTACTTTGTTTCGGGCTTTTTCCAGACTCAACACTTTTTCCTGTTGTAATGCACGCACCTGCTTAGCCAGCGCCTCCACTTTATCAGCAGTACTCGACTGCGACCCTTCTTTGGCGCGGATCTGGTCAGCATAACGGTCAAGCAGGTTAGGATCAAAAAACTTCTCCTTGATCTCGGTTATTTTCACAATCGTATCGCCCTTTTGCACCAACTGCCCCTCCCGCACATACCACTTATCAATACGTCCGGGAATAATCGTTTGTACCGTTTGCGGACGATCCTGCGGCAGGTATGTGGTCATTGATCCGTAAGAACGGATATTCTGCGTCCACGGTAAAAAAAGTGCCAGAATAAACACTCCGGAGATAAAACTGATAACTCTTGCAAACCTTTTTGCATGACGGATGTCACGAACCAGACGAATGGCACGAAAAGGTTTTTCTTCGAGATACTTATGATAATTATCCATTCCCATGACTGATCAGATGATATTATAATCGCGGATGAGTTCTTGCAGGTCAGCATTAGTTGTGGCCAGATTGCGGAAAGTACCTTCTTCTGTGATAGTACCATTACGCATAATAACGACGCGATTCACGGCATCCATGATCATCGGATCGTTTGATATGAGAATAACAGTCCAGCCAAAATCCGGATGCATGATCAGATCGAGTATTCTCTTCTTCTCCTTGCGCTCAACGCCCATCAGAAAATCATCGAGAACGAGTAATCCGGGACGTTCAACAATATTCCGTGCGATGATGATCTTTCTTGCAATGCTTTCTGATATCCGCACAGTGCCTCCGATGAGCCGGGTATTAAGTCCATCAGGTAATGTATGGATGAATTCTTTTAGGC
>JBIIHN010000110.1:0-5824 GCA_044235745.1 Bacteroidia bacterium | reverse complement strand
TTATCTTTCAACTCACCCGGTTGAATTGTTGCCGGATCAGCTTTACGGAATAATTCAAAATAAAATCCCATCACGAAGAAATCACGACCGGTTTCATCGTTGATCCGATAATCGAACTGATGAAGATATCCCACCTGAAAAGTAGATTGTTTAGACATCCGGTAACTCAAGGTGGTTTGTAAACGGTTTCGCTCAAAATACGGCTCACGATCAGTAAAAAACAGTTCATTACTGAAGGCAATCTGAAAAGGCTGATAACCGTTTACTTCTTTCCCCAGCGGCAATGAAAAACCAAGTCGATACCGAAAACGGTTCCGATAACCATTGCTGGTCCATCGCATTTCTGACCGGTAACGCTGCTCCACTTTTAGTTTACCGATCGATTGATAAAAAATCAACTGTGGCCACAGGCGGAATTCATCATTATTCTTTGGTGTTTCAAAATTGCCTCCTTCCCGAAAGGTTTGATAACTGCCCAATCCCAGACTCATCTGTACCGCCGGGTGCAGTTTATAATTAAACCCGCCTTTATATTCATAATAATGGAAGTCATCGTAATATTTCAATGAGCGGATCTGACCTTCTGCGAACGCACTCCATTTTTTGTTATAATTATACTTAATGTTTAAAATATTCCACGAACCAAGCGAAGAAGACTGTCCGTCTGCCGTTAACCCCATAAACATCCATAAAACGAATATGCCAAACTGAATTGACCTAATGCTCTTGAACTGTTGCTGAATAAAATTCATATCCGGTGTCTACGGTTAAGTGATATCAGAGCAAAGTTAGCTTTTCACAACCCGATAAAATAAAAGATGGTAAAACTTTCTGTTGAATTCAGGCGTTTTATCAATAAGTACCATTGAATTTCTTGAAATTCGCATACTTTTAGACACTCTTTGTTGTTATAGATACATCTGCAAGTAGCTTCGCATGGCGAATTATTATTCCATACTGGAAGTTTCACCTTCTGTGTCTGCAGGGGAAATCAAAAAAGCCTATCACCGGCTGGCGTTAAAGTATCATCCAGACCGGAATAACGGAGATTCAGTGGCGGCAGAGAAGTTTAAAGAAATAGCGGAAGCTTATAGTATACTAAGTGACCCAGAAAAACGTGCAGCCTATGATCTGCGTGTGCAATCCGGTTTCCAAAACTTTCATCAGGAGGTTCAGGCGGAGTATCTTCATGCAGAAACCGATTTGCAGCGCGTAAAAATGAACGAGGAGGTGGAGCTGATGTTTTCATTTCCCGCAGAAGGGCGTTCATTCAGGAAACCATCTCTCCATGGATGGATCATCACTGCCGGTCCAACCGTAGAACACCGGTTCACTGAGCATATGGGGCAACACCTGCGCGAGACGGTTTTACACTATACTGTCTGCCCACTGCAAAAAGGTACACTCACCATCCCACCTGCGAGCATTTCATTTCATCGTCATCCGATTACCTCTGATGCCCTTTTTATACAGGTAGACAGCAACCTCTGTTACTTTGATCCGCGTCAGGAAGCAGGTGGCAGTCCCTGCCTGGTAACTATGCACCGGACACAGATTACAAGCACCACGGCTTATCGCAAAACGATCATTCACCAACGCAAGGTAGTCATACCACGAAGCGATCTGGCAGCCTGGTATCATCGCACCGGTAAAATCATGAAAGTGATGTTTACCATTTTCGGTATGGCGTGGGCGTTATTGAATGATCATTCTGTCTTCACCGGTTTCCTGGGGGGCTCATTAGTGGGCGGCATCAACGTTCATATCATGTACCGGCTGATGGGAATAAAACCGGTTTTTTATTATGCGCATCATCATCCCATCGTGACAGAATATGAAGCCTGCGGTTATCAGCTCGGAGCCGACCCCAATGAAAGCATCATCAGTGCCCGTACCTGGCTTTTTATAAAATCATTGTTTGTGTGAGGATGTCGTACTGCCTCCGAAATTTTTCAGTGCCCCGCTCACCTCAAAGGCGGTGAAGCAGAAGTAAAAGAAAAAGAAACACAAAGCGAAAGGGAGTGCAAGCTGCTTATTGATAAAAGCCACCACCATGATGATGGTGAGATATATAAAGAGCTTAATTCCGGTAGTGCCCATATAAAACCTGATAAATGCCTTGCTATCGTGTTGCCTGCGAATCAGACCGGCATGCAGCACAGCCGTCACTACCGCAATAAAAACCGGCAACCACCAGAAATCTACGTAATACCATTTTTGAGGTATCCATGATGCGGCAAAATGATAGATGGCCATCGTGCCAATGGTCAGCACCCCCAGCCGAAGCAGAAATCCGGTCATGTTCTTCATCCGGTTGCGAAAATAATCATTTCCGTCGGGTGCAGGCAAACCTTTGCTACCTTCGCCCTGTTTACGGATTATGAAAAGAATTGCCATCCTCGGCTCAACAGGCTCCATCGGTACCCAGGCATTGGAAGTAGTGCAGTCGCATCCTGATCAGTTCAGTGTGGAGGTCCTCACGGCGCACAGCAATGCAACCCTGCTCATCGATCAGGCCCGGCGCTTTCGTCCGAATGTAGTGGTGATCGCGGATACCGGTCGTCTGCAGGAGGTGAAGTCCGCGCTGGAAGGTGACGATATCAAAGTTTACGGAGGCGCCGCCGCCATCGCTCAGGTAATGGAGATGGATAGCATCGATCTGGTACTGACGGCCATGGTTGGCTTTTCCGGATTAGAACCAACGGTAGCGGCTATCCGAAATAAAAAGCCGATTGCCCTTGCCAATAAGGAAACACTGGTGGTCGCCGGCGACCTGATTACTCAACTGGCGCTCGAACACCGGGTACCCATTTATCCGGTCGACTCTGAACACTCCGCGATCTTTCAGTGTCTGGCCGGTGAGATGCACAATCCCATCGAAAAAATCATCCTCACCGCATCCGGTGGTCCTTTCCGGGGAAAGAAACAGGGAGAACTTTCAGAGATCACGCGTCATCAGGCGCTGAAACATCCTAACTGGACGATGGGCGCCAAAATTACCATCGACTCCGCTACGCTGATGAACAAAGGACTGGAGATGATCGAAGCCAGATGGCTGTTCGATCTGGAACCGGCCCGCATCGATGTGGTGGTACATCCCCAGAGTATCATACATAGCATTGTTCAATTCACTGACGGAAGCATGAAAGCCCAGATGGGATTGCCGGATATGAAGCTTCCCATTCAATACGCAATGGCTTATCCGCAGCGTATCACTTCCGACTTCCCGCGCTTTGACTTCAGCCGTTTCCCGCAGCTCACCTTCGAAGCACCTGATGAGGAAACCTTCCGTTGTCTGGCACTGGCTCGTATCGCCATGGACAAAGGAGGAAATCTCCCGTGCATCATGAATGCCGCCAATGAAATCGCAGTAGCAGCGTTTCTACGTGATGAGATTGGCTTCCTGCAGATTGCCGAAGTGATTGAAGAAACCATGGTGGCCTTGCCGTATCAGAAGTTATGTTCACTGGACGATTATCGGAATTTTGACATGGCAGCCAGAGAGCATGCAGAGAAAAGAGTTGTTTCGATAAATACGCGGGTTTAATCCGGGATCCGGAATTCTTTCATTCCTGCGATCTGCTGATTTGCAAGGTAAACTGAATTCTTTATCTATACCTCATCAATGAATTTGTATTTTCGCATACATTCCAACCAATAAATCGCGATCAACAGCGTTTAAAACAGTCACATGCAGGCACTTATTATGGCCGGACAATTGATCCTCGGCCTCTCCATACTGGTTACACTTCATGAACTCGGGCATTTTCTCGCGGCCCGGGCATTCGGCATCAAAGTCGAAAAATTTTATTTGTTCTTCGATGCCTGGGGCTTCAAACTCTTCAGTTACAAAAAGGGAGAAACCGAATATGGTATCGGATGGCTTCCACTGGGAGGCTACGTAAAAATCGCCGGTATGATTGATGAGAGCCTGGATACCGAGCAGATGGCATCCGAGCCTCAGCCCTGGGAGTTCCGTGCGAAACCCGCCTGGCAGCGTTTGATTGTGATGATTGGTGGTGTAACCATGAATGTAATTCTGGGCATCCTCATCTTCACCTATACATTGATGCAGTATAAGGGCGATTACCTGCCAAACGATCAGGTGAACAATGGCAAAGGAATTTATGCATATCAGCTTGGAAAGGAAGTTGGCTTGCAGGATGGAGATAAGATTATCGCTATCAATGGCAAACAATTCGACCGTTTCGAAGATGCCTATTCTACCCGTGTGCTCTTCGGAGCCACCCTGACAGTGGAACGCAATCAGCAGAACATTGAGGTGACCGTACCTGATAATTTTTACAGAAAAGTTGGGACTGCCGGCAGATGGTCGTTTATAGGCTATGCACCGCTCGAACATGAGATCAACCTGGTGAGTGAAGGAAGTCCGGCCGGAAAAGCGGGATTGAAAAAAGGCGATCGGATTCTGACTTTGAATGGCATATCTCCCAAAAACCGTGAGGAACTGATGTCGGTTATCCAGTCGGCGAAAGGTCAGCCATTGCCCATGACTGTCAAACGCGGGAAAGAAACGCTAACACTCACGCCCATCGTCAGCAGCGAAGGCAAGATCGGAATCGGATTCGATTTCATTCCCTCTAAAGAGCACGGGTACACGATGCAGCCTTATACCTTCAGCAGTGCGCTTGCCTTTGGCACCAGCGATGCTATGGAATCGATTATTTCCAATGCCAAGGGACTTTCAAAACTGTTTACAGGAGAAGAGAAGGCCACCGATTCCGTTCAGGGGCCCATTGGCATTGCAACGATATATGGCGGCACGTGGGATTGGGCGCGGTTCTGGGCCATCACCGGATTATTGTCGATGGTACTGGCATTTATGAATATGTTACCCATTCCTGCCCTTGATGGCGGACACGTGGTATTTCTCCTGATAGAATCGGTGTTTCGTTTCAAATTCAGTGAAAAAGTAATGGAGCGTGCGCAGATTGTAGGGATGGTCATTCTGATGGGATTGCTGGTGTTTGCGCTTGGCAACGATATCTGGAAGCATATTCTGAATTAACGGATTCTTTTCGCCGGTTATTCATTCCGGCCTGTTAGCATTTGGCCGGGGATCACTTCCACCTCATCCGGAATGCATTTTACTTTTGAAGCATGTTCCGTAAACTCATCTCGTTGTTTATCCTCCTGCCATGGCTTTCACAGGCACAGGAATCCGCCAACGTATCATTACTTCTGATTTCCTACCAACCCGAATTCTACCTCAGTGATGCGGAACGGGATATTATGAAGGAAACTCGGAGAACACCGGATGAGTACCGGCATTATTTCCGGCAATCGCTCGACCTCAAACTGGCTGCAGAGTTAGAAACACTGGGTCCCGTTCATAGTATGTTACAGGACAGCACACTTGCCGGACGCACTGACCTCGCCCGGTATTATGGCAGCACCGGATTCAGCTACGCAGATCCTGTAGGAAGCAGGGTATCGGATCAAAAAGAAATCAAAAAGGCCGATAAAAAGTTCGAGCTATTTGGGAATCAACATGCAGCACCCCAAACCATCACTACAAGAGGAGACAGCAAGTTTATGCAGGCAGAGCCGGGGGATACAGCCTTTTTATCTGCACTGGCCTCCCGCCATCAGGCAACATATATAATAAGTATCAATCAGCTCGAGATAAAAACGAACTACAATACCTGTATCGATATTGCCAATAAAGTGTACAGGAGAGAAGTAATTATGCATTATTCCATCCTGATGCCCAACGGAAAACAAGTGCGGGGCAACTATCTGATGGACTTTTTCCCCTCCAGCTCAAACCGCGACAACGACATCGTTGAGCGGGTTTTCCCCC
>JBIIHN010000109.1:0-5825 GCA_044235745.1 Bacteroidia bacterium | reverse complement strand
GTCCCGAACTGGCGTCATCGGCCTGTAGCGCCGGTACGTTAACGGCACCGGGGGAACCGACGATTGAAGTGAAGGTTCCACCGGATGCGGAGAACGCATAGTTCGTAATGCTCTGAGCATTGACCGAACGCGTTCCTACTGTGAGAGCTAACAGGAATATTCCCGTTAACATTAACCACCAATGCCGAAGCCCGGTGATCAACTTCCCTCTTTTTGAGTAGTTGTTTGTCATGATATTATTATTGATTAGATTAATTTTCTCTTTGCTTAGAGGTATAAAAATGAATGTACCGCGCATCCACATCAAAGTGCGCAGAAACAGAGGAAGAAAATAATTCGTATAGAAGTTTTTTACCATGGTTATTTTTACCGGTTTCCACTCTGACGTTACGTTCACTTTTCGGGCAAACATCTTATGGCCATTTCGCGACAACGACCAGAAGCATTCACATCAGAAATGGAGAGGATCCTTTTTCAAGGATTGTTAGTGCAATTTAGTCAGATCCATAATACGATGCAAGAAATTTTATTTTTTTCACCCAACAAAAAGATAAGTTGGCAAATTTGTGGCTGAAAATCAATCAATAAAAGAATACACAAAAGCCATGAAAGCCGTTTATACAATATTATTTCTGACCGGGTCCAACATATTTATGACTCTGGCCTGGTACGGACATCTGAAATTCAAAGATTTAAGCCTGTTTCGCCACACTGGTTTTTGGGCGACCATCCTGATCAGCTGGGGCTTTGCATTTTTTGAATACTGCCTTCAGGTACCCGGCAACAGAATTGGTTTTCAGGGAAATGGAGGACCATTTAATCTGATGGAACTGAAAATCCTTCAGGAAGTGATCTCCTTGTCTGTTTTCACGGTTTTTATGCTTCTCGTGTTTAAAAACGAACCCATGCAATGGAATCATTTCGCCGCATTTATCTGCATCATACTGGCAGTATATTTTGTGTTTTATAACAAGTAAACAGGTTATAGGTTATAGGCGATAGGTTATAGGTTATAGGTTATAGGTTATAGGCGATAGGTTATAGGTTATAGGTTATAGGTTATAGGTTATAGGTTATAGGTTATAGGTTGTAGGTTGTAGGTTGTAGGTTGTAGGTTTGACAATTGGCAGAGGCCGGTCGTGGTATAATATGGGAGGGGCCGGTCGCGGTATTGTTTGGGAGGGGCCGGTCACGGTATTATATGTGAGGGACAGTTCGCAATATTGTATGGGAGGGGCCTCCCGCAAAACCATGTTTTACGGGACGCGACCGGCCATTACCTTCATACAGTGACAGATTTCATTTCGAGGGGCCGGCCGAGGTATTATTTGGGAGGGGCCGATCGCGGTATTATATGTGAGGGACAGTTCGCAATATTGTATGGGAGAGGCCGGGCCTCCCGCAAAACCATGTTTTACGGGACGCGACCGGCCTCTCCCATTATTCGATAACCATAAGTCCAATTCCTGCCTTCTCCCATAAATATAACGTATACGCCTATACCCTATTCGTGAGGAAGCCTTGTAAACAAAAAGGCTGCTTCGATTTGAAACAGCCTTCTGGTCATCTTAAATATTTTTTCAGCGATCAAATTTCCATCCGGAGTTCGCCAGATCATCAATGACCATTTTTATTCCGTCTCTTAACTGGATCCGGTGCTTCCACCCCAGCCCGTTCAGTTTCGATACATCTAATAGTTTTCGTGGGGTGCCATCCGGCTTTTCGGTGTTGAACACCAGTTTTCCGGTGTAGCCCGTCAGCTCCATCACCAGTTGAGCGAGATCCCTGATGGAGATGTCTTCTCCGGTTCCCACGTTCACATGCTGATCGCCGCTATAATTTTCCATCAGGTACACACAGGCGGCAGCCAGATCATCTACATGCAGAAACTCGCGTTTGGGGGATCCTGTACCCCATATCTCTACCTCCGGCTTACCTGACATTTTCGCTTCATGAAATTTACGAATAAGTGCCGGCAGTACATGAGAATTATTCAGATCGTAATTGTCGTTGGGACCGTAGAGATTTGTCGGCATGGCAGAAATCATATCCACCCCGTATTGTTTCCGATACGACTCGCAGAGTTTTAATCCGGCGATTTTGGCGATCGCATAGGGCTCATTGGTGTATTCGAGATAATCACTGAGCAGATATTCTTCTTTAATCGGCTGCGGACACATCTTCGGATAAATACAGGAAGAGCCCAGAAACAGGAGCTTTTTCACGCCGTTCTTCCAGGCTGCATGTACCACGTTATTCTGAATCATCAGATTTTCGTAGATGAACTCACCGCGATAGGTATTATTCGCTACAATCCCTCCTACTTTCGCAGCAGCCAGGAATACATACTGTGGTGTCTCCTTTTCAAAAAATGAATCAACAGCAGCCTGATTACGTAAGTCCAGTTCGGAAGAAGTTTTTACTACAATATTTGTAAATCCTTTCGCAGTCAGGTTTCTATGAATAGCCGAACCAACCATTCCGCGGTGGCCGGCGATGTATATTTTAGAAGAGGGATGCATTTTTTGTTTTTAATGGATTGGTGTCCCGCTACTGCGGGTGGAAATACTAGTGGGGGGCGGGATTTGCCAACTTACCAACTTGCCAATTTGCCAATTACTCATGGTAATTCATCACACTATGCCCTCCATCCTTCAGGTATTTATCCCGCTTGAAGGTTTCAACATCGGCAGCAACCATTTCCTTCACCAGCATAGGCAGATCATATTTCGGCTTCCAGCCCAGTTTTGTTTTTGCTTTGGTGGGGTCTCCGATTAACAGATCAACTTCTGCCGGACGATAATATCGTTTATCAATACAGACTACTTCCTGGCCGACCGGCACATTGTACTCCGGATTTGTGCAGGCCTTCACTTTTGCCACTTCATCTTCTCCGCTTCCACTCCACTCGATTTCAATTCCGACTTCCCGGAACGACATGACAATAAAATCACGGACAGGCGTCGTAATACCGGTTGCAATGACGAAGTCCTCAGGTTTATCCTGCTGCAACATCAGCCACATAGCCTCCACATAATCTTTGGCATGCCCCCAATCACGCTTCGCATCCAGATTTCCCATATACACTTTTTGCTGCAAGCCGAGCGCTATACGCGCAACCGCACGGGTAATCTTGCGGGTAACAAAAGTCTCGCCGCGCAAAGGGGATTCATGGTTAAACAGGATTCCGTTTACAGCGTACATGTTATAGGACTCCCGGTAATTCACAAAAATCCAGTACGCATACAACTTAGCCACGGCATAGGGAGAACGCGGATAAAACGGTGTTGTTTCCTTTTGTGGTATCTCCTGAACCAATCCATACAATTCAGAGGTGGAAGCCTGATACACCCGGCAACGATCGGTCATGTTTAACATACGCACCGCCTCCAGAATCCGCAGGGCCCCCAGGCCATCGGCATTGGCTGTATATTCCGGGGAACCGAAACTGACGTGCACATGCGACATCGCCCCGAGGTTATAAATCTCATCCGGCTGCACTTCATTGATGATACGAATAATGTTGACAGAATCTGTTAAGTCACCATAATGAAGTTTAAAGCGAACGCCCTTTTCATGGGGATCCTCGTAAATATGATCTACCCGTTGAGTATTGAAGAGAGAGCTACGACGTTTGATACCGTGTACCTCGTACCCTTTTTCGAGTAATAGATCTGCCAGATAGGCGCCGTCCTGCCCGGTGATACCAGTGATGAGTGCTTTTTTCATGTTTTCCTTTATCGGAGTAAAGTAATGAGTTGGGAACAAGTGTACCAGCCACCCGACCAACGACAATTATTCACTTGATTTACTGATACTTAACAATTTAATTTAGTAGCCCGATTCAGTATGATCCGAAGGGCTGAAGATGTGCTCTTTGACCACTTGTTGATACGTCAAATCGAAACAGGTGGTTACAGGGGATAAAGGTAATGCCTGTATTACCGGATCTGATACCCATAAGGATAGTTTTTCCATGAATTTTTAACCTCATCATGCAAGAAAGACGGAATATTTAACCTCCTGCTAACCGAAAGTGTATTTACTTTGCACTACCTCATATCCACCTGAATAATAGTACATTTGAACCTTAAAGCGCCTTTTGCACTCTTTTTGTGTGGCAGGCCGCCAAAAATCTAAACCAAAACACCCTGTTTGCGTAGAAGCAATCTTAACCGGGGTCATCCGAATCTGCTATGGAAAAGAAATTGACGGGCAACAACAACCTGATCGACACCAGAGACATTAAGAAGACTGTTCAAACCATTGGTAAAAACTGGTATTGGTTTGTGCTGTTTCTTTTGTTGGGTGTTGGTGGGTCGATCGCATATTATTACAAGGCAACAAAATTTTATGGGGCTTCTACACAAATTCTGATTAAGCCTCAGAAGGATCCTTTCAAGGACGCAATGGCCGAATCATTGCCATCCGCAAGTCTGAAGCCGGAAGAAATTACGAATGAGATTCTGATATTGAAATCGACCCGCATGATGGATGAAACCATTAAAAAGCTGGGGCTGGATATCAGTTACTATATTGAAGGTCGAGTAAAAACCGGTGAAGTTTATAAAGGAACACCTTTTGAAGTACAGGGAAAACTGATTGATACACGCTTATACGAGGTTCCGGTTAAGTTAGAGATTCTGAACAAGAATCGTTATAAATGGGAGATTAAAACCGATTTTTACTCTAAAAGCGGTGAATCAGATTTCGGAGATCCTGTTGTTACACCGAAGTTTTCTTTTCTGGTGATGCCCGACTCCAATGTCATCTCTAAAAACAGTAAAATATCAGAAATCAATTATCAGTTTCGATTCCGTAATCACGCGAACCTGATAAAAAAATATAAAAAACTGTTTAAGGCAGAACCGGTGCAGGAAGCGTCCGTAATCACAGTGAGTATTGAAGACGAAGTACCGGAGCGCGCGATTGACTTTTTAAATACGATTGTAAACCTATACATCGAAAATAGCATTGCCCTGAACAAGCAGGTGAACGAAAACACGCTGCAGTTTATCGACGGACAACTTTCACAGGTAGAAAATCAACTCAATGGAGTAGAAAGCAATCTGGAGCAATTCCAGAAAGACCGCACCACGTTCAACTTAGGTGGAGAACAAAGCGTATTATTCCAGCGGGTTGTTGAATTCGATTCAGAAAAGGCGAGGATCAATATTAAACTGAAGTCGATCGACATGTTGTATGAATACCTCACGTCGAACGACGCCGACATGGCCATTTCTCCTGCGATCCTTGCAGAACAAAATGACCCCGCACTTTCGAGCGCATTTAGTGAACTCTTCGCACTTCAACAGAAGCGCACGAACCTTCTTTTCAGCAATACACCCAGCAGTCCGCTCGTTGCACAGGCGGATCAGCAAATCAATATCCTGAAGCAAAACATCATGGGTATTGTATTGAACATCCGGAAAAAACTCACCAACGACATCAATAGTCTGAGCAGCCAGTTAAATGAATATCAGGCAACGATGCGTCAAATGCCAACCACACAGCGCGGACTGGTAAACATCAACCGAAACGTTGAGATATACTCGAAGATCTATGAATTCCTATTGGAAACACGGGCGCAAACCGTTATTGAAAAAGCCGGCATAGTTGCTGACAAAGTAGTACTTGAACCGGCTTACAATAACGGCAATGTACGCCCGATGCTTGTCATGAGCATTGCAACGGGGATAGGAATTGGCCTTGCATTATCTATGCTGATCATTTTTATCAAGGGAGTATTTTATAATTACATCAATACGAAAGATGATCTGAAAGAAATTACTTCATTGCCCATTATTGGCGTAATTGGAAAAACC
>JBIIHN010000108.1:0-5876 GCA_044235745.1 Bacteroidia bacterium | reverse complement strand
AGATAATATCGCCTACACACCTGGTGTTCTGGCTCCCGACTCAACAAAAACACATAACTTCAACAATACCTGGATCGCGAGTCCCGGCTTCCATCAGGTATGTGTTTATACAGACACACCTAACGGCACCCTTGACCTGTATCAATTAGATGATACCGCTTGTGCAACTGTATTGGTGTTTGATTCAATTACAACCGGTCAATTACCTTACTGCACCAGCTTCGAAACAGGCAATCAATGGGTGACTGCAAACTCCTTCTCCTATTGCTTCCAGACTGATTGGGAGAAAGGTACCCCGGCAAAAGCGACTCTCAACGGAGCACATACCGGAAATACGGCCTGGTCAACAAATCTTACCGGCACCTATGCCAATAAAGATTCATCAGGTCTGTTCTCTGCACTAATTCGTACACAGCAGGCGCATTGCTATAAGATGAGTTTCTATCAGCAATACCGCATGGAATACGGATCAGATGGTGGTACTGTTCATTATTCCGATGACTATGGTTCTTCCTGGAACAGACTTGACTTCACCGGCACGCCTAATATGCAATTGTTTGGTGCCAGTCCAAATTACACCTACGTATCAGAACTGGATCCCTCCGATCCGGCAGCAAGAGGATTCACAGGAAATCGTACCTCATGGTTCTACACTGAAAAAACCTTCCGTCCGGATGTTGATGGTCAAATCATCATTCGCTGGAGATTTGCCTCCGATTTCAGTGTGGTGGATGAAGGTTGGGATATCGACGACTTCTGCTTCGAAGACCTTGGAGTATGCGCTCCGATTGGCGTTGATGAGTTTGCTATCAACAACTTCGGGTTGAGTCAAAACTATCCGAACCCTGCTGATGACAATACGACTTTCGAACTTTCGATACCACAGGCAGGTCAGGTACGGATTGTACTCTCTGATATTCTTGGTCAGGTTATAGAAGTAATTGCAGATGAAAATATGGGTGCAGGAGTGCACACAGTTCGTTTGAATACTGCCGGCATCGCTCCGGGTCTATACACCTATACAATGACCTACGAAGGAGAGCAGATTACAAAACGCATGATGATTGCCCGTTAATCCTTTCATATTAAGAGAAAAGCCTCGCATTAATTGCGGGGCTTTTTTCATATTATCCCCTCCCTCCTTGCGTTAACTTTGTAAAAAAATAATCGCCATATGAATTGGTTTTGCAAACTCTTCCTCCTTCTTGTAGCTTTCCTCATGGTGAAATCAGGTTATGCCGGAAATCTCCGATATTATCGGGATCTGGAAGAAACAGAAGATTTCAGCGCCAGTCACTATGTAATTGATATAGATTCATTGACTCCGGGTGGCGGAGGTTGGTTTATCTGGATAGCCGCAGATTTAAAACCTGGATTATGGGGGTTACGATTTAAGTCGAAACAAAGCGGTAAAGCAGGGAGCTGGGTACGCCAATTCAACGGACCGGTGCAGGCAGATTGGTTTGGAGCAAGGCATATGCCTCAAAGCCTCGCCGGTACGTCTCCCACATTCAAAGAGCTCGGGTATAATGAAGATGAAATCCGACAGAGATTTACACGGTTTATACCGGACATCACGATGGAGGATACACCTGACTTCGCGGCGCTTCAAATGTGTATGGTCGCCATGGAAGAAGGATTTTATCATATCCACTTAGGCCCATCAGATTTCTTCATCAACCGTACCATAAGATTGCCAGAAAAAACACGACCAACCGATAATACTATCTATCGTATCGATGGATCCGGATGTACCATCACCTCTATAAATTCTAATGGTTATGCATTCTTAGAATCCTTACCGATCAACCAGCGAGAAGGTCTTGATATTTTTACTTCCAGACGTTTTCTCATATCCGATATCATCTTCAGAGGGACGGCACTACCCGGTGCAGGCGGAGTGGCTATACGGATTGGAGCAACCTTTCATTCCTGCATCGAGAATGTTCATTTGGCGAATCTGGATACAGGTATTGTTTTGCGACATGCTATGAGTACCGAAATCATCCGCTGCAATTCCGTCAATTGTTACACCATCAGCTACTATCTGGGAAGTGGCGCCGGAGTATGGCCGGGAGCCGATGCACCCAATAGTGGGAGTAATCAGTCAAGAATAATCGGATCCAGAGTTTTCACTGCTCCGGGACAATATGCCGGTGTCTATATCTCCAATAGCAGTGAGTGCAGGGTTATTGATCTCGCATTAGATGGCGGCCAGGAGCGTAATATTGCATATGCTGTGTATATAAACACCGGTGCTACCACTACGGTTAAAGACGGTTACGTACAAGGGATACACGGCGAAGCCGGAATAGACAGTGCATTGGTTAAATTCAGGGGCGACGGGAATGCCATGTTCCGCGTTTCAGATTTATACATCCAAATGAAATGCACCATTGTTGAATTAGAAGCCATGTATGGGTACGCGCAGGTTAATTGCAGTGATTTCAGTTACATTCCTCCCGGGTCCTCATTCGCCAATCGTGGAAATGGTGGTGCCTGGTCATTCATTAATGCGTTGGGTAAAGGAGAAGATATCAAATGGAAAAGCGGTAAGTTTTTCAGCCCTCCTGTACCTGAAAGACTGCGGGTGGTAAGAAAACTAATGTAGCGCCGAGGTAAAATTGAATTTTACTGAAAACAGACACTACTTAAAAGTTGTTCACTAAATTTGATATCCCACCCCATTATGAAAATCATCTTACAACTCTGCATAACTGCCGGACTCCTCTTCAGCAGCTACGATCAAATGAATGCCCAGGAATTTCTGAAAGGTCCCGTAGACAATTCGCCTTCTTTCAGACAACTTCAAAGAGATTTTTACGATTGGAGGAAGGACAAAAATCTGAAAGAAATCAAAGGCTGGAAAACCTTTAAACGCTGGGAACATGAAACGCAGTTACACACCAACGGTCATGGAGAAACAGAGGGTGTTGAATCTTATTTATCAGAGTTAATTCGTATTGCCGATGAAAAATCAACTCAGCGAAGCGCGTTTTCCACTGCACCATGGTCACCCGTTGGGCCTTACAACCTCCCCATTAATTTGACCGGTTACATGGAAAACGGGATGGGCAGAGTAAACTGTGTTGCCTTTGATCCGGTCAATCCATCTATATTTTATGTTGGAGTTGCACAAGGAGGAGTCTGGAAAACGACGAATAACGGCAACACCTATACACCACTCACTGACAACCTCCCGATTACCCGCGTATCAGATATTGCGATCGACCCCACAAATACAAACACCATTTATATATCCGTTTGTGATTTTGAATATGTCGGCATCAGCTTGTTTTCAGATGGACGAAAACGCAACACACATTATGGCATAGGCGTCTATAAAAGTATTGATGGTGGATTGACATGGTCGTCAACCGGCCTAAGTTTTCAGCAAACACAAGGAGATGCAAGTTTAATACGAAAGATCATTGTTGACCCCAATAATTCTTCCAATGTAGTTGCCTGTGGAGTGAGTGGAATGTTCAAATCCAATAACGGTGGCACAAGTTTCAATCAGGTACTGGACTCCTTGTTCTGGGATATGATTCAGGATCCCGTAAATCCTAATATCTTATATGCAGCAACCGGGTGGGTTAAAGTAGCAGGTATCGGCTACGCGAATATTTATAAATCGACAGATTTTGGATCTACATGGTCCAAACTAACTACAGGAATTCCACAGCGCGGCTTCGTTCAACGTGTAAAGCTGGCGCAATCTCCCAGCAATCCAAATGTAATCTATGCGCTCACCGTGGATACTCTTGGCGGGCTCCATGCAATCTATAAATCCAATAATGCAGGAACAAGCTGGACGTTGCGATACGATGCACTAAACATTTTAAGCTATGGTGAAGGAAACGGAACCGGCGGTCAGGGAAACTATGATCTTGGATTTGCTGTAGCACCAAATGATCCCGATAAAGTATATGTTGGAGGAATCAACTTGTGGATGACTGAAGATGGCGGCGTAACTTTCAATCCGGCAGGACATTGGACAACCCAGTTTGGACCTTCCATTCATGCCGATGTCCATGAAATAAAAATTCACCCTTCCACCGGGCAAATTTATGTTTGTCATGACGGAGGCATTTACCGAACCGGTAATATCATTCCTGAAACATGGGCTAATTTGAACAATGGTATTCCATTTCAAACTTTATGGACAAATCTCAGCAATGGAATGAATGTAACTTCTTTCTACCGCATCTCGTCTTCAAAAACCAGCACCGGAGAAATCGCTGCCGGCGCACAGGATAATGCCACTTTCTATTTTGATGGTGTTTCCTGGCATACGGTGTATGGAGGCGATGGGATGGATAATGTTTTTGATACGGCTAACTTTGGATCATTTATAGCATCATCGCAATTCGGCAACTTCACATCAACGATTGATGGTGGTTTTTCTTTTAATTGGATGGATCCCAATGTTAATTTTGAAAACGCAGAATGGACAACACCCATTATTTCAGATCCTTCCAACTATCAGAAATTATTTTGCGGCTATCAGAATGTAACGGTATCTACTGACGGGGGAAATACCTGGTCATCAACCGCACAACTACCGCTTCCACCGAACTTTTATGGAAATGAATTATCTGCCATTGCCGTTTCACCGGTCGCCAGCACTAAGCTATGGGCCGGACGAAGGGTGCGTTACGAATTCTCAAACCCCGGAGCGATGTTCCGCTCCTCCAATGGTGGTAGTACCTGGGTAAATGTAACTGCGGGTCTTCCTGATTCACTCTATTACACATCTATAGAAGCTGATCAGTTTAATGCTAACACCGCATACGTGAGTATGGCCGGATTTACAGCCGGTCAAAAGGTCTTTATGACAACGACTAACGGCAACGCATGGACGAATATTAGTTATAATCTACCCAATATACCGGTCAACTGCATTAAACAGGTGCCCGGCAGGACAGATCTGGTTGCCGCCACTGATATTGGTGTTTACCTCTTACCGGGTGGAGCAACAAACTGGATAAATATCAGTCAAGGTCTGCCCAATGTAATCGTGAGTGATATTGAATTTAACCCGGCCGTAAATAAAGCATACATCTGTACTTTCGGAAGAGGAATCTGGGAAACTGATCTTAACTTATTAAGTGGTCTTGGCGAACCGGAACAAGTGTTGGTTGACTTTACTGTTACACCATCTCTAAACAACGGACAATTCGACCTGATCGTCCGGGATCCACTTACTGATCTGACGACCATTGAAATTATCGATATTAATGGCCGTATCATCTATCAGGATATACTCAAATCAGAACGAAATTCTATCAAACCCGGATTAAAAGATGGAGCGTACTTTGCCAGAGTGAGAAATGGCAAAAAAGCAGGTATAGAGCGTTTTACAGTAGTGAACTGAGATAACCAATCACTTGCAATTAGTTCGCAACGAACTCAACAACAATAAAGTACGAACATCACTTTCTGAATCCGGCATTCTTTATAAATATCTGAGGAATTTATACCTTTGCATGGCTCTGAAAATGGGGAATTAGCTCAGCTGGCTAGAGCGCTTGCATGGCATGCAAGAGGTCACCGGTTCGACTCCGGTATTCTCCACAAAATCCCCGCAAAAACTGCGGGGATTTTTTTAGATACTAAACACAACGTAAGTGAAAAGCAGTAGAGGTCACCGGTTCGTCCCGAGGCTGCGCCCGGGACCGGTATTCTCCACACCACCCCGCAAAAACTGCGGGGATTTTTTTAGATACTAAACACAAGGTGAGTGAAAAGTAGTTGAGGTCACCGGTTCGTCCCGAGGCTGCGCTCGGGACCGGTATTCTCCACACCCCCCCCGCAAAAACTGCGGGGATTTTTTTTAGATACTAAACACAAGGTGAGTGAAAAGTAGTTGAGGT
>JBIIHN010000107.1:0-5896 GCA_044235745.1 Bacteroidia bacterium | reverse complement strand
ATCCGTGTTGCAGACCTGAACAATGATAATGTTTTCGGCCCCGGGGATTATATCGAGTTTTATGGCCGTCCGAACGACGGTGAATATGACAGGGCATTATATGATCAACCAAATGATCAGGCGAATCCATACTACAGTCTCTACAATGATACTTCCGCTTACTTTCTTACGTACTCTCCTTTCAGTACTACTAACCGGAGGATGGAAGTAGTGACGGATAATAACTACAGTGCCTATACTCCGGAATCCTGGACGATCAGTGAAGAGCTGAAAGTATATGGGAATACGTATAATATCGGGTTTCGCGATTTCAACGATATCGCAGATAATTCATTTACGGAGGGAGAGGGGTTTTTATCTTCCTATATCAGCAAAAACGCTCCGTTTGATATCAATTATACGATTCAGAAGTTTTATCCGCCGGGTGCCATGCCTGAAATGGAGATTCAGGTAATGGGCGCTAATGAAAATCTGCATCCTTATCAACTGAAAAGTGCAGGCACAATTCTGCTCGACACGGTTTTTTACGCCTATGAACTCGTAAAACATAACCTGGCCATTACCAATCTTCCTGCCAGCGGTTCCTTTACCTTTCAATTTGCACCGCAGAACGATATTACCTTCCCGGGAAATCTCAATTACATGCAGGTGGCCTACGCCAAATTGCGTTATCCGCGTACGCTGGATTATAACGGGGAGGCATTGCCGAAAAAGATTCATCTGAACGGAAATGCAGGCAAGGTGTATCTTCAGCTGACCAATCTCACAGCGACCAACCCGCGTCTGTATGTCGTGTCGGGCGATACCGTTCGTCTGGTCAATACCACCTACAGCGGAGGCACTTTGCAGGCGATTGTTCCGGTGAACGGGCAAGAAGTGTATTGCTACATTCTTGAAGAAGGACAGGTAAACGGTTATGCCGGAAATGCATTGCTCAGAACCGTCAATACCGATGTGGATCCGTCGCGGTATGCACGCTTTAATAATTTCGCAGTGCAGGGGATGGGAAAGGACTTCCTCATGATTTCCAACAGCAAAATCTGGTCAGGTGCACAGAACTACGCAAATTATCGTCAGTCACGGGGATACAATGTTCTGTTGACGAATATCGACGAACTTTACGATCAATATGCCTGGGGTATTCGCAAACATACCCTGTCCATCCGGCAGTTCGTAGATCACATGCTGGATATGAACACTGTGAAGCCCAAACATCTTTTGTTATTGGGCAAGTCCGTGTTAAATCAGAATGCAAGGAGCGGCGCTGCCTATGAACTCAACCTCGTGCCAACGTTTGGAGAACCGGCGTCTGATCAGATGTTTTCCGCGAAGCTCAATTCGCCGGATTTTGTGCAGGAAATTGCGACCGGCCGGGTAGCTGCGCAAAATGAAAATGATGTCACCGCCTATCTGAATAAATTGATCGGGTTCGAAAGCCAGCAGGATCAGCCGCCGGCATTGTGGATGAAAAATGTACTGCACTTCGGAGGAGGAACTGATTTGGGAGAGCAGCAATTGCTGGCGGGTAAGCTCAATACCTATAAGCAGATTATTGAAGATACGCTGTTCGGCGGAAATGTGATCACGGTTTTAAAAAGTTCTACAGATCCGATCCAGATAAATCTCAGCCAGTACGTGCAGCAGCTGATTGATTCGGGTTGCAGTATGATGACGTTTTACGGACATGCCGCCGGAACTTCCTTCGATATTGCTACGGATGATCCGGAGAATTATAATAATAAAGACCGTTATCCGGTGTTGCTTGCTCAATCTTGTTTTGTGGGAGATATTCACACCACCAGCCGCTTGTTAAATGAGCGGTTTGTACTCACCCCCGATAAAGGCTCCATTGCCTTCATCGCCGTACCCGATAAGGGACTGATCGATCCGCTGGATGAATATTCTTATCGCTTTCATGAAGTTGCTTTCCGTGAGCGTTACGGTGCTTCTGTGAGTGAAGTGATGCGAAAAACCGTTACCGATATCATCTCTGCTGTTCCGGAGATGAAAAGTGTATGTATGAATATGACGCTGCACGGTGACCCTGCAGTAAGGATGAATACGTATGAGAAACCTGATTTTGTGATTGAGAATGCCGGTGTGTTTTTTGAGCCACAGGCTGTCACAACAGAAATGCAGGATTTCAATCTCAAATTTGTTGTAACGAATATCGGTAAGAATACTGCTGATTCCATCCATGCACAGATCAGCAGGAAGATGCCTGATGGTACAAAGCGCGATACCATTGTGCAACTGCCCTATATTACCTACCGTGATACTTTTTCAATTAAGTTACCGGTCGATTTTCAGAATGGTGCAGGGATCAATACGTTTGAAATTACCATTGATAATTACGAGGAAGTGGATGAGCTCGACAATGTCGGGAATAATGTTGCGGTGAATGTTTTGCAGATCGGTTCAACGGATATCAACCCCGTTTATCCCGGTAAATATGCGATCGTTCCCGACGTGCGTCCGGTGTTGAAAGCTACTACTGCGAATCTTTTCAGTCCCCCGAAAAATTATGTGATCGAGATCGATACTACGCCGTTCTTCAATAGTCCGCAGAAGCTGACGCATGTGGTGAACAATGCTTCCGGTATCGTTTCCTGGCAGGTGCCCAATAATCTGCTCGCAGATGTTCCGTATTTCTGGAGGGTTGCGAATGATTCAATACAAAATCCGGATACATCCATCGCCAATGACTTTCAGTGGAAGTCGAGTTCCTTCCTCTATAAACCCGGTGTGACCGGTTGGTCGCAGGCGCACTATTATCAGTTCAGGGAAGGAACCTTGACAAATATGAACTGGGTGGATAATCTGCGACAGACAGAATTTATTACGTCGAACTATTCACTCAATATGTCGCATGAGGGTAATCGTCCGAGCTACGAAATTAATGGAGTGAATATGGATTACGGCGGTTGCTTCGGTACACCGCAATTAGCCATCGCCGTGTTGGATTCTATTTTCTTTGAGTATCCCTGGGAAGCCGACTCGTGCAGGAGATACTATGGAAATTACAACTATTATTCCTGCCTCAATAATGATGGTTGCGGTTTCCGGACCAGACCGGATAAATATTTCCTGTTTGATATGAGTTCTCCGGCAAGTGTACAGAGTATGGCAGGCATGCTGGATACAGTTATTCCCAATGGTAATTATGTGTTGAGTTGGCCTGTTTTCCCGATCCGGATCGATACGATGACCTTGGTGCATGATGCGTTTTCAGCCATCGGTGCGCCACAATTGGCAGCAGTCGATAGCGGGGAGAAATTTTTGTTCTTTATGAAAAAAGGTGATCCCACATCTGTTCAGTTGGTACGGGGACCTGCTCCCGATAGCTCGATTTTCCTGAGTTATCTGTTATCGCGCGACTGGGATAAAGGGTTTCAGTCTTCAACGGAAATAGGACCGGCACAATCATGGTCGCAGGTGCATTGGGATTATACCAGTCTGGAGCAAGGACCGAATGCAGATAGTATTTTCCTGCAGATCTGGGGCATCGCTGCAACCGGTCAGGAGGTGCTGTTGTATGATACGATTGTTGATACAGTAAATCCAATAGATATAAGTTCGGTAGATGCGTCACAGTATCCGCGAATGAAGTTAAAAACCTACATGGAGGATTTCCAGTTGCGTACTCCGCCTCAATTGCTAAAATGGCAGGTGTATTATCAACCGGTGCCGGAAGGTGCACTCAATCCGGTGTACTATACCTTCCAATCTGATACCGTACAGGAAGGTGATCAGATCAGCCTGAGTATGGCATTTGAAAATATTTCAAGCACAGGCATGGATACCCTGCTGGTGGATTATTTTGTGTTCGACGCGAATAATGTTCGCCGTAATATTGCTTCCGTGCGATTGAATCGTGATTTGCCTTCCGGTGATACCGTGATGTGTAATGTGCGTTTTAATACTTTTTCCATGGCCGGTAATAACCGTTTGTGGATTGAAGCTAACCCCAATAAAGATCAGCCGGAGTTATATCATTTTAATAATATCACCAGTATTCCTTTTCACGTAACACGGGATGTAACCAACCCGCTGCTGGATGTAACGTTTGATGGTATTCATATCCTGAATGGTGATATCGTGTCGGCGCGGCCTGCTATTCAGATCAGCCTGAAGGATGAAAATCGTTTTATCGTCCTGAATGATACGGCCAATTTCAGAGTAAGCCTGAAAACCCCTTCCGGCAGTTTGAAGTATCTGCATTTCGAACCTGCTCCGGGTGCTTCTTCCAATAGCGAGTTGTTAGCCTGGTTACCGGCATCTCTTCCATCCAATAGCTTCCGTATTAACTATAGTCCGGTGTTGTTGGAAGATGGTGTATATGAATTAAGCGTACAGGCTACGGATGAAAGCGGCAATCTGAGCGGCTTCAATGATTACAAAATTCAATTCGAGGTCATCAATAAGAGTACGGTTACTGAGGTGGTGAATTATCCGAATCCGTTCAGCACATCTACCCGTTTTGTTTTTGTACTGACCGGCTCCGAAGTACCAACCGACTTCCGCATTCAGATTATGACCGTTACCGGTAAAATCGTAAAGACCATTTTACGCGATGAAATTGGTGCGATCCGTATCGGTCGTAATATCACCGATTATGCCTGGGATGGGAAGGATGATTTCGGCGATCAGCTGGCCAATGGAGTTTACCTGTATCGTGTGAATATGGGCATTAACGGTTCGGATATCGAAAAACGCGAAACGGCGGCCGATGCATATTTCAAGAAGGGCTGGGGAAAGATGTACCTGATGCGCTGATCTGCGATTACATGTTTTCAGGCAGGAATACTTCTGTAAAAAGGCCTCTGTCGGTATCTTGGTACTTTGTTTTACTGGTTGATCAGATTACTTCGACATTCTGCGTTCAAATCCGCTTCCGAACTCCATTATCTGAATTTCATGAAATTTAGAAAGTGTACTTTCTGTTTTTATATGAATTTAGATAACTACAATAAACAGATGTGTGCTATACCGCCGGTAGTGGAATAAAGCAGACCGTTTTTAAGTCCATGCTCTACTTCTCTACCGGTCTCCACCCAGCTTCGAAAAGGCGAGCGGTTTCTCATTGATTTCATCAAATTCTTCCCGCTTATTAAAGATGTCAACAGCCATGTAGATGGCATCACGGAGTGAGGCTTCACTGGCGATACCTTTCCCGGCAATATCATAGGCAGTGCCATGATCCGGTGAGGTGCGTACCACCGGTAATCCGGCAGTGAAGTTGACACCGTTTTCAAAGGCCAGCGTCTTGAACGGTATCAAGCCCTGGTCGTGGTACATGGCGAGTACGGCGTCGAACTTTTTGTAGTGGCCGGATCCGAAAAATCCATCCGCAGAGTAGGGGCCAAATACTGTCATGCCTTTGTCGTAGGCTTCCTTGATGGCCGGTGCGATCACATCCTTGTCTTCATTTCCGATCACTCCCTGGTCGCCGGCATGTGGATTTAAACTTAATACGGCAATGCGGGGCTTTCTGATACCAAAATCACGTTTGAGTGATTTTACCATCAGCTGTAGTTTATGGTGGATATTTTCTTTCGTGATGAGCGAGGCAATCTTCGATACCGGTACATGTCCTGTCACCAACGCTACCCTCAGATCGCCGGATACGAGAAACATCAGATAGTCCTTCGTGTTGAAGGCGCGTGCCAGAAATTCTGTATGACCCGTAAACCCTCCTTCGGGCGCAATGGTGTGTTTGTCGATTGGTGCGGTTACCAGCGCGTCGATATGTCCTGCGGCAAGGTCGCTGACCGCAGTCTGCAAGGCTTTCATGGCGTAAGGTCCCGTCTGCGTGGAGGCTTTTCCGATCTCGGCTTTGATCTCTTCTTCCCAGCAGTTGATAAGATTGATCTTACGGGGAATGATCTCCTGAACA
>JBIIHN010000105.1:0-5979 GCA_044235745.1 Bacteroidia bacterium | reverse complement strand
CTCCTCCTTTTCTTTAAAAAGACCAAGTAAATTCAGCACCGGAAAGATGAGCAGAAATCCCAGCACGGTATGAAAGATATGCGTTTCGATTTTTATTGTTCCTCCCAGATAGGCCGCAGGTACAGAAGTCAGAATAAACGGCCAGAACAACGTCCACCTGAAATACCCGGCACGGTAGTAACGCTGAAAAGCAAGGATAGAGACACCGGTATTGAGCAATAAAACCAGTGGCCTTATCACATCAGGTGTGAACGAAAAGAGCGTTAACACCGCGATGTAGCCGGAAGCTCCGCCATGTCCTACAGAAGCATAGAGCATCGCCACGATTGCCAATAATATCAACATCCAAAAATCGATCATTCCTGCGGCAATATTATAACTTCAACTATTGATCCTGCTTTTAATTCCGATACTGCTTCCGGAATTTTAACCAATGCATTTGCTTTTGCAAACGACTCAAGGTTATTACTCTCCTGTCCCTCGAGAATATGCACGGCATCCTGCAATATCTCTGCCTTGAGAAACTGTGTTAAGCCCGGCTTGCGTTTTAGCGTGTGACCTAATGGGATGTTCGTTACATCGATGCTTTTTGTATCAGCCCATTTGGTCAATGCCGGCACGACCAGCGAATAAAAACAGGTAAGAACAGAGGCGGGATTACCGGGCAAACCGAAGATCATTTTATTATTCAGTTTCGCAAGACAAACCGGCTTCCCCGGTTTCTGACGGATTTTATGAAACACAATCGATGCCTTTAATGCTTTTAACGCGGGAATAACAAAGTCAAAATCTCCCACCGAAACACCGCCTGTCAATAAAATCAAATCACTATCCTTCATCGCTTTTCTCAAAGTTGAAGTTGTTTTTGACAGGTTGTCGCCAGCACGAAAAATGCGTATCTCCGGCTGATGCATAACAGATTTTAGCGCACCGGTTAATGCTGCCGAATTACACTCATACACTTGTCCTCCGGTGCGACGTTCTCCGGGATTAATCAGTTCATCCCCGGTAACGATGATTGAAACCACAGGTATCTTTTTCACCTTCACCTTTGCTATACCCAAAGAAGAAAAAAAAGCCATCCGGGCAACCGTCATTTTATCTCCCGATAAAGAAATTTTTTGTTGCCTCTTCACGAGCGATCCTTTAACCCGCACATTGGCCCCTTTTTTTAAGGCAGGATCAAGAATCCTCAGCATAAGATCCTTTACCTCACATTTCTCCTGCATCACGACGGTATCGGCGCCGGCCGGTAATGGTGCACCGGTAAAAATACGGACACATTGTCCTTCCTTCAGTCGTGGCTTTGACTCTTCACCCGCTTTGACCATATCCACCACACGAAGGGGTTTACCTGAGGTCAGATCTTTAAAAGAAAACGCATAACCGTCCATTGCAGACTGATCAAACGGAGGAGATGTTGACGGAGAAAATACAGAAGTCATCAACGTACGTCCATAGCTGTTTATGATTGGTAACACTTCTGATAATGGCCGCGGAACATTGGCCAGAACCAACGCAAGTCCCTCGTCAAAAGATATCAAGGTCTTCATCCTCCTATGGTAATCATGGATCGATTATGAATCGTTGTTGCATCCACCTGCTGCAACAACCCATTTATTTGCCCTCCCCGCTCTGCATACTTCGCCATTAAATTCTGTTTGATCAAGGTTTCAATATTTTCACCTCGCCTCCATGCGCTGAGCAAATCCATTTCGCCTTTCGAAAACAGACAATTCTTCATTTTACCGTCTGATGTAAGTCGCAACCTGTTACAGCCACTGCAAAACGGATGCGTCATGGTGGAAATCAGCGCAAAGGTGCCTTTATGTCCAATAGCTTTCCAGGCTCTTGCTGTTTCATTCGGACCATCCATGAGTTTTTCGATCTTAAAAACAGAACTTACCGACTCAAGAATTTCTCTTTCTGGCACCACTTTGGCCGCTTCCCATTGATTATCGGCAAAGGGCATAAACTCAATGAACCGCACATGCACATCCGCAGTTTTTGTCATCTCGACAAAAGATGATACCTCATCATCATTTACGCCTTTCATCACCACCATATTCAGCTTCACATGCACAGAGGCTGCCAACAAGGATTCGATATTTTTCATCACACGATCGAACTGATCGCGCTGAGTAATTTGCTTAAACCTTTCCCGATCCAGACTATCGAGACTGACATTTATACTCCGGATACCAGCCTTCTGAATTTCTTCCCAATGGTCATCAAGCAATACACCATTCGTGGTCATCGTAAGCTTAACCGGCAACGTTGATAACAGAGAAATGATCTCTCCAAAATCTTTTCTTACCAATGGCTCACCACCGGTAAGACGAATTTTTGTTACTCCCATCTTTACAAAAACGGATGCGATATGAAATATCTCTTCCGGACTCATCCAACGCTCAGACCATTTATAAGCACCCGGAAAATCCAATGGCATACAATACGTACAACGAAAATTACAGCGATCCGTTAAAGAAATCCGCAGATAATCGTGCTTCCTGTTAAAGGCATCAACCAGCATTCTGTAAAATTACGATAAACAAATTATTTCGCATCAGCTGATTGACTGTTCTTCCTCAAGTGGTCTCTTATGTTTCCACCGGCGGTGACTCCACAACCAGTATTCCGGCTGTCGAAGAATATCTCTTTCTAACAAACGTGTATGCGCCTCTGTGATAAATCCATAGGCCGTTTGGGACGGCTGATCATGCACCAGCTCAAAAGTCACGTCATAATGCCCTCTCGACAATTTGTTGATACAGCCATACACGACCGGATAATTATACTCCTTCGCATATTTTTCGGTGCCGAAGAGTACGGCAGTGTCTTGATTTAAAAAGGTCATCCAGTATGCCTTGGTCTTTCTTCCGGGCGACTGATCGGTTGCCAGAATGAACACGGAGGGTTCATCGCTGCTTTTTTCAAACTCCTTTTTCACATTAAAAGTCGGGATCATTTTCAATCCATACTTTCCTCTTGAAACGCGCATTAGCCGGTCAAAATAGGTATTGGTAAGCGGCTTATACACTGCCACTGCCTGATGCTTCAGCGGCTGATCGATGGCCACTGCAAAAAGTTCCCAGTTATTAAAATGTCCGCCGGCAAGAATAACACTCCGTCCTTCTTCGTAAAACCGGTTGAACACCTCAGGATTTCTCACAATAAAACGCTCTTTCACCTGTTGTTCGGTGATTGAAAAAACCTTCAGACTTTCTACAATAAGATCACAAAAATGACGATAGAAATCCCTAACTATTTTCTTTTTTTCAGCGCGCGACTTGTCCGGGAATGAACGATCAATATTTCCGGCAATTACTTTCATTCTGTAGCCGAGCACAAAGTAAAAAATGAAAAATAACACATCCGAAAGCAGGTATAAAACTGAATAAGGCAATTTTGATACGGGCAAAATAACCAGATAGTATAAGAGTGCGGACGGAATATTCTTCATAACCGGCTCAAAGATCGAAAAATCAATGGTGTGTTCGCGTCTGTTATCGATAAAGCCAGGTTGTTATATTCATTAACAGATAGTTATATCACACATCCGGATGTTAGAAATTCAAAACAGAAGACCATTCGTTTGATTACAGGCATCTCCGGGAAAGCCTTGTATTTAATACAATACTATCCGGCACACATCTTTCAGGTAATGAAAACAGCGTCCATCGCATGGCCTCTAAACAAGGGATTAATTCACTGACGACAAATTAGCCTTTGATGATATTACTAAAGTTGATATATTGGTCGTTAAAATAAAACCTAAAACCAAACAAATGAAAAAACAAATTATCCTACTGTCTATTGCGGCCTTTCTTGCTACTGCAGAAAGCCATGCGCAAAGCTGGTCATTATCCGGAAATGCAGGAACAACTACTTCCCAATTCCTGGGCACCACCGACAATAAGCCATTAAAATTCCGTTCTAATAACGTAACAAGAATGACCATAAGTAATCTTGGTCGTGTAGGAATCAACAATCAATCACCGAAATCACGACTGGACGTATTCGGAGGAGGATCTGATACTACAGCTGTAATTCTTGCTACCGTAAAATACACCGGAACGCAGGATGTAACCGCTGTGAAGGGAATTTCTATCAGCACAGACACCACAGGAATCGGAGTGGAAGGCAACGGTAATCTCGTAGGTTTATTGGGTTATGGGAATAACTTCGGTGCATTCGTATCCGGATTTATCGGGTTACGCGGTATTTCAGAATTTACCGGAACTACAGGCTTTCCTTCCGGTGTAGAAGGTTATGCCAGTGGAGGTCAGAACGGCGCCGGCGTTTATGGATATTCGCAGGGATCATCCAACAGCGACTATGGTGTATGGGGAGATGCTTTTGATACGGTTACGACCGGTGGTATCCGCGACTATGCAGGTTATTTCTCAGGAAACGTATTCGGATTCCGTTACTTCCAGTTATCCGATGAGCGTTACAAGAAGAATGTAACTCCGTTAGACAAAGTAATGGACAAGGTGATGAAAATCAAAACTGCCACTTATGTCTATAAAACAGATGAATTACCGGCGATGCATATGCCAACCGGCATTCAAACCGGATTTATCGCACAGAATCTGAAAGAGCAATTCCCGAACATTGTATCATCTACTGTACTCGGCGAAAAAAGAGACCATAAAACCGGCAAACTGATGGTTCAGGGTGGAGAAGCAGAAGTGGTAAACTATGATGCCATGATCCCTGTGCTGACCAAGGCGATTCAGGAACAACAGGTGATGATTCAGGCGAAGGATCAGATGATCACTGCGCTCCAACAACAGCTTGCGGCCCTCGAATCCCGCATCAGCCGTATCGAAGGAAATCCCTCTACTGAAAAAACGAGTTTACAATTAAACGGTGCAGCACTTGAACAAAACACCCCGAATCCGTTCAATGGCTCTACCATGATCAACTATCAATTGCCAGAAAACACCTATAATGCACAGCTGGTGATTACCTCCGTTAACGGACAAGTAGTTCGCACTGTTCCATTGAATGGCAAAGGCAAAGGGCAACTGCAGCTTCAGGCATCTGAACTCCAGGCCGGATCTTACATGTATTCTCTCTTTGTAAACGGTCAGCTGATTGACACAAAGGCTTTGTTGCTGAGCAAGTAATTTAACTCAAGTACAGAAACGAAAGAGAGGTTGTTGTCACAGCCTCTCTTTTTATTTAAGTCCTTCTGCACCCTATTTCTCTCTGTTCTGGGTATATTTGAGCCTCAGTTATGAAAAGCAAAATACTCCTGCCATTAATAGCAATTATTATCAGTTGCTCCGTTACAGCCCAGGATGCCGCAGATATTTACATGCGTCTCGGAAAACTTCGGGAACAAACAACAGTTTTGTATATCGCCGCACATCCTGACGACGAAAACACGCGATTAATCACCTGGTTATCGAAAGAAAAAAAGTGCAGAACAGTTTATCTCTCACTCACGCGAGGCGATGGAGGACAAAATCTCATCGGGCCGGAGCTGGGTGTTGAATTAGGTCTTATCCGTACGCGGGAACTGATGGCTGCTCGTGCAATTGATGGAGGAGAACAGTATTTTACCCGTGCGTATGATTTCGGATTTTCCAAACGGCCGGAAGAAACACTTACCATCTGGGACCGGGAAAAAGTGCTGGAAGATATTGTTCGTGTTATCCGCACCGTAAAGCCGGATGTGATCATTTGCCGCTTTCCTCCGGATCAGCGTGCAGGTCATGGTCACCATTCGTCAAGTGCTATACTCGCACACGAAGCATTCAAGGCGGCAGCTGATGCAAACAGATTCAAGAATATCCCCGAGAAAGGTTCTTTCTGGAAAACCAACCGCATCTTTTGGAACACCTTCAACTTTGGATCCAACAACACCATTTCCGATCAACAACGAAAAGTGGATGTAGGCAACTACAATCCGCTGATCGGAAAAAGTTACGGAGAACTCTCCGCTTTCAGCAGATCGCAGCATAAAAG
>JBIIHN010000104.1:0-5984 GCA_044235745.1 Bacteroidia bacterium | reverse complement strand
TGATGATACAAATCCTGAAAAGGAAGAAACGGAATATGTTGACAGCATAAAGGCCGATATCAAATGGCTGGGTTTTGAGTGGGCGAATGAACTCTATGCGTCGGATTATTTTCCGCAGCTTTATGCCTTTGCAATGAAGCTGATTGAAATGGGACTGGCGTATGTGGACGACAGCAGTGCGGAAGAAATCGCCGCCATGAAAGGTACGCCGACAGAGCCGGGCAAGGATAGTCCTTACCGTAGCCGCACTGTGGAGGAAAACATCGACCTCTTTACCCGAATGAAGAACGGTGAGTTTAAAGACGGAGAGAAAGTGTTGCGTGCGAAAATAGATATGGCCTCGCCGAACATGCATTTCCGCGATCCGATACTGTATCGTATTAAACATACCGCGCATCACCGTACCGGTAACGAATGGTGTATCTACCCCATGTATGATTTTGCACATGGACAAAGTGACGCGATTGAAAAGATCACCCACTCTATTTGTACGCTCGAGTTTGAAGTACATCGCCCGTTGTACGAATGGTTCATTGAGAAACTTGAACTCTATCCCAGTCGCCAGTATGAATTCGCCCGGCTGAATCTCAACTATACGGTAATGAGCAAACGGAAGCTCTTGCAATTGGTGAAAGAAGGTCATGTCAGCGGATGGGACGATCCACGCATGCCGACCATCAGCGCACTGCGACGGAGAGGTTACACTCCAGAGAGTATCCGGAACTTCGCTGAACGTGTAGGGGTCGCACGGCGGGAAAACATCATCGATGTTGGACTGCTGGAATTCTGCGTAAGGGAAGATCTCAACAAGCGTGCAACACGGGCAATGGTGGTTTTGGATCCGGTAAAGCTCATTATTGAAAACTATCCGGAGGGACAAACAGAACTGCTGCCGACGGAGAACAATCCGGAAGCAGAAAATGCAGGTACCCGTGATATTCCCTTCAGCCGTGAATTATTCATCGAGCGCGAAGACTTCATGGAAGATCCGCCTAAAAAATTCTTCCGCTTAGGTCCCGGAAAGCTGGTACGCCTGAAAAGCGCGTTCATTGTTGAATGTACCGGATTTGATAAAGATGCGGACGGGAATATTTCGGTAATACGCTGCCGTTATTTCCCTGAATCAAAGAGCGGACATGACACCAGCGGATTATCGCCCAAAGGGGTTATTCACTGGGTGAGTGCCGCACATGCTGTGAACGCAGAAGTGCGTTTATACGACCGGCTGTTCAAAGTGGAGGATCCTTCCGGCGAAGAAGGCGATTTCAAGGACTATATCAATCCGCATAGTCTGGAAGTGATGAAAAACGCCAAAGCGGAGCCCTCCTTAAGCGACACCAAACCCGGCATGTATTTTCAGTTTCTCCGCAAGGGTTACTTCGTTCCTGATCCTGACAGCAAACCCGGAGCACCGGTATTCAATCGGACGGTAGGATTGAAGGATAGCTTTACCAAGGGATAACCTTAACCCTTCAGGCAAATCTTACGGTGTATCATGGGAGTGACAGGTCGCGACCTGTCACTCCTCACCAAATGATAACTCCACCGCCGTTTCAGTCAAATATTGCAGTGTATCATGGGAGTGACATCCCGTGAAACAATGTTTCGCGGGATGTCACTCCTCACCAACCGGCGTAGAATCCTGCCACCCTCTTTCTATTATTGAAAATCAACCTCCAAATCAACACCATGAATCCACTACTACGTAACATCCTTTCTGTCATCGCCGGCGCGGTGGTTGGCAGTTTTGTCAACGGCGGTATAATCGCCATCAGTTCATCTGTCATTCCTCCGCCTGCAGGGGTGGATGTCACTACGATGGAAGGGTTGAAAGCATCGATGCATCTTTTTGAACCGAAACATTTCCTGATGCCCTTTCTCGCGCATGCATTGGGAACATTGGTGGGTGCGTTTATTGCAGCGTTGATAGCGGTCAATAATAAAGTGCGGCCGGCCATTATCGTTGCTGTGTTGTTTCTGATTGGCGGCATCATGAATGTGATCATGCTCCCGGCTCCAACCTGGTTCAGTGCCGTTGATCTGTTACTTGCCTATATTCCGATGGGATTGATCGGCGCAAGATTAGGCGGAGCAAACAGATAACTTTTTCTCAGGGAAAAACTGAAATAACCGATTACCCGATTTCTGTTTAGTTATACAGCTATGTCATCGATTGAACACCTCCGGATAGTATGCGGAGGTAACATCCGGTGTTTGTTTTGAAAAGTACATCCAGATGAACTCTCCCGATATGGTAAAATATCTTACCGGCAATACAACTGATAAAGTGCTGTACGTTGAATAGTCATACATTGTAAGCACTCTTATCGCACCATGCAAATTTCAACTCCGGACAACAACAGCCGCTCATTTGAATACAGGAGGAGCTGGCTCGACTTCCGTAAACGGAAAGTTGAAGTAGGCGTTGACGGAATAACGATTGATACCGGACTGCCCTTCCTGAAAAAGGAAAAGTACCTTTCAAAGGATAAGATTGAAGGATTCCGGTATGGGATACATTGGGTTCGCGGAATTTATTTTTATGTAGCGCTGGATTTTAAATTTTACTTTTTACTCAAGGATCAATCCGTCGTCTCACTAACATACCGGAGTTACTATGGGCATGCGAAAGAACAGCATCATGAGTTATTCAGCCAGGTGCTTGATACCATCTGGAATCTCATTTTTGTTCAGCGAATGAAGGAAATCCTGCAAGCGTTAAATGAAGGAAAGGAAGTAATTGTCAGTAAGGTTAAGTTAAGCGAAAAAGGTGTAACGATTCGACGCGGAGGAATTATTGTAGATGAAGAAAATTTTATTCCATGGCAGGAAGTTGCAACAGCCGACTATGCCAGTTACTTTGTGATTTATTCCACAAAGGATAAAACTCATATCAACTGCAGTTACCGGTATCTGGATGACTGGAATACAGCATTGCTGAACGGGGTCATCCGTACGATTCTGGAACACGTGAAGCTGAAATAGTGATCGAATGATTTAACCTAAACGTAACAGTATTTTTTCCCATCATTGTTGATGCAGAAATATCTTTTTACATTTGAAATGCAAATTAAGTTAAGCAGAAAAAATTGCACTTATTAGTTGAACTTACAACATACCAGAAGTAACGGAAACACGTTTAACAGAAATAACCGTTGCATGCTGAATTCAAAAAACAGAATGAAAAAAGTTCTTACCATTATACCGCTTTTGATGAGTTGGTTTATTTTTCTGGCGTTCACGAGGCCGGAATCTTTCGGCGAACGACTTTCAGCTTCGGCACTATCTATTGTTATGCCCAATATTTCAAAGACAGTAAAGATATATTAAGTCTTAAGTTTCGGCTTTTAGATAAATGACAATATGACAGATAGATCAAAGTGGAATAAATTTTGGTTAGCATTTAATAAAAAGAAAATGAAAAAGAACCAATTAACAATAACTACCTCTAGTATCGTGTCATATGCTGGGATTAAAACGATTGAAAATAAAATTGATCCTTTTACAAGAATGTCATTAGGACTTCTTGCAACAGTTGGTTTATCACTTTCAGAAAACCAAACTACCAGAAATATAGGATTAGGGCTTGGTATTGCATCTTTGCTTCAGTTGTTAGACATAAAAAAAGGAGGAAAAATAACGCGGAATGATTCAAATATTCAATTTTATGTCTTAGACGAGAATCAAGGCGTGACAATATTAGAGCCTGGTCAGACGCCAAGTAATTCCATTGATGGATTAACATTCAAAGGTTTAAATGGCGTTTTTAAAGTGTCTGATGGTGTGTACGTTGAATTGGGAAATGACAATAGTATCAATTATTCGTTTGGATTTGGGAAGCTAATAAATCAGAATTTAAGAAGTGGGGGCTATAAGTCAAAACAATGGGTTGACCAGCAAACCGATCTTCGATGGAAAGAATTATACAGAAAATCAATATAATACTGGGCATAACAGCGCATAATCGCCAGTTGGGTTTTTGGGGAAAATTTGAGCTCTTGGTTCTTTGGAAATTTCGTGGTGAACTGATAACTTTCGGTCAACAAACCCAACCGGCGTTTATGCGCCAAACGTTAACCCTGCTATCCAATACGATCCGTCGTATAAGAAAATCGGATACCCGTTGGGAGATGTTCCGTCCGGAACCGGTGTATGTACAGACGTCGTGATACGTGCATACAGAAAGCTGGGTATTGATTTACAGGAGCTGGTCCACAAGGATATGAAAACAAATTTCCGCTGTTATCCTGTTATATTTGGACTGAAGAAGCCCGACCCAAACATTGATCACCGCAGGGTGCCCAACCTGATGGTGTTTTTTAAACGATACGGTGAAAGTTTACCGGTACTGAAGCGAGCAGATCTGTACAAACCCGGTGATATTGTCTGCTGGAATCTCTACGGTGGAGTGCAGCATATCGGAATTGTAGTTTCTAAAAAATCGGCGGACGGAGAACGCTATATGGTGGTACATAACATCGGTGCCGGTCAGGTGATGGAAGATATGCTGTTCCGGTATCGGATCATCGGACATTTTACATTTTCCGGAAACAACCACTGATCTTGACCATCTATTGAAACTGTATATAAACTAAAAATCTTATTTTCGGCGACGGATGCTGATGAACCAACGTTGGATTTCGCTCGGACTATTTCTGTCTTTTCTGTTTTTGCGTTTGGCATGGGCGAAACATTCGATGTTTATGTTTCAGATCGAATATGATGTGTTTTCTAAAGCCGGAAAATATCCTGCAAGTGTATTACACCCCTTCATTGTACTACCGTTCATCGGTCAACTGCTGATGTTGGCAGCTGTGTTCAATAAGCGTTTTCCGATAAAATATATCCTGTTGGCAAATTTGCTGCTGGGGTTGATGGTATTAATGGTTCTGTTAATCGGGATATTGGCTCCTGATTTTACGATGATCATCTCTACAATTCCCTTTCTATTCTTCACCGTGTTGCTTATTCGCAGTTATCGCATCCGGCACAAAAGCAGCCGTTCTTCGCAGGGAACAACACAGAACGGCTGCTGAATGACTTATCTTCTGGAATGCGATGTTCTGCGTTCCTTTGCTTCTTTCTTTTTCTGCATGTAAAACTCCTTTGTTTTCGCAGCATGAGCAGGATCCGGAGCAACGAGTACGCCATCCGGTAAAAAGGAATGTTGACGTATAACCTCCAGTTCGGCGCCGTATTTTTTGATCAGCTCCTTCTCCACATCGGTATCGTCATGTCCTCTGAAACTTACAGAAACACCTTCACGACCTGCTCTTCCTGTACGTCCAATGCGGTGCACATAGGTTTCTGCTTCATCGGGCATATCATAATTGATCACGAGATCCAGTTCCTTCACATCGATACCACGCGAAGCAAGGTCGGTTGCTACCAGGATTTTAAGTTTACCGGCTTTAAACGACTGCAAGGCTTTCTCCCGCTGACCCTGTGTTTTATCGCCATGTATGGCCTGTGCAGGATGTCCCGACTTCGACAAAACTCTGGCCAGCCGGTCGGCGCCGCGTTTGGTACGGGTAAAGATGAGCGCCTGTGCGGCAGGTTCCTGTTCAAGCACATCGAGCAGTAACGCCTGGCGTTTATCACGGTTCACCCAATATAACCGCTGACGGATTTTCGGCAGATTACTTTCATCCGTGATAATTTTGATCCTAACGGGATCGGACATGTGCTTTTCGGCGATGGCGGAAATCTCATTCGGCATGGTAGCGCTGAAGAGTAAGGTCTGCCGTTCTTCCGGAAGCAGGTCGATGATCTTGTTCAGATCTCTGGCAAATCCCATGTCGAGCATCCGGTCGCATTCGTCCAGCACAAGGATATCAATTGTGTCGAGGCGTAAATGTCCCTGACTATACAGATCGAGTAAACGACCGGGAGTAGCGATGATGATAGCCGGATGTTTTTTCAAGGCAGATTCCTGCGCCTGTTGACCAACACCGCCGTACAGCAGTGCTAACCGGAAGGGAAGT
>JBIIHN010000103.1:0-6007 GCA_044235745.1 Bacteroidia bacterium | reverse complement strand
ATGGTAAAGGCTGGTGATCCTGCCGCGGTGAAGATTTATGAGCAATTCAACAAAGTGGCCATGCCATCTTTCGCTTTGAGCGATGATGAGATCAAGGCGGTGATTGCTTATATCAAAACAGAAAGTGAAAAAGCTCCTGCTGCGGCGCCTTCCGGCGATGGTGCAGTTTCAACCGACGGGGCAGGTGCTGAGAAGGAAGATAATTCTTCCTTAGTTTTAGTGCTTGCGCTCATCCTGTTAATCTCACTTTTTGTCATTCTTAACAAAGCGCAAAAGGGTCTTGAGCGGGTTATCCGTCAGCGGGAAGGTCAGCCTGAGCCCATGAAACTGGAAGGCAAAGCTGCTTTCAAGCATTGGGTGCGTGAGCACAAAGCGCTGGTAGCCTGGATAGTGGTTATCATTTTTGTTTGGGGAAGTGTTCAGGGCTGGAATGCATTAGCGGGTATTGGAGTTCATCAAGGATATGCGCCTGAGCAACCAATCAAGTTTTCGCACAAACTCCACGTAGGACAGAATAAGATCGACTGCCGCTATTGTCACTCGGGTGCTGAAAAGTCTAAAAACGCAGGAATTCCTTCGCCTAACGTGTGTATGAACTGCCACAAATATGTGAAGAAGGGGCCGAAATATGGAACCGAAGAGATTGCAAAAATCTATGCGGCGATTGGCTGGGATCCGGATAAGCAACAATATACCGGTAAGCAGAAGGCCATTCAATGGACTCGTATCCATAATCTTCCGGACCTGGCTTATTTTAACCATAGCCAACACGTGAAGGTAGGAGGAGTAGAGTGCCAGACATGCCATGGTCCGGTTGAAGAAATGGAAACCATGTCGCAGTTCTCTCCGCTTACCATGGGTTGGTGTATTCAATGTCACCGCGATACGGAAGTAAAAGCGAAAGACAATGGATATTACAAGGAATTGCACGAGAAAATGAAAAAAGAGCACGGTGAAAACTTCAAGATGACCGTAGAGAACCTCGGCGGAACTGAATGTGCACGTTGCCACTATTAATATAAATATCTAACTGAAGATTCCCTCTCACGAGGATTCGAATATATCCAAGAAAACACGCCATCACTGTTATGGAAAAACGCTATTGGAAAGGTGTAGAAGAGCTCAATAATGATCCTGAGTTCGTACGCCTGCGCGACAATGAGTTCTTTGAACACTTACCTGTAGATGAAGTGCTGCAGAAGAAAGCAGAAGATTCATCTTCTACTTCCCGCCGCGACTTCCTCAAGTTTGTAGGATTCAGTGTTGCTGCAGCTTCGCTCGCTGCCTGTGATGCCCCGGTAAAGAAGGCTATCCCTTATGTGGTGAAGCCGGAAGAAATTACCCTGGGAGTTCCGAATTATTATGCTTCTACTTATGACGACGGTACGGATTATTGTAGTGTTGTTGTTAAGACAAGGGAAGGCCGTCCTATCAAGATTGAAGGGAATGAACTTTCGGGAGTGAATGGTATGGCGACTAATGCACGCGTACAGGCATCAGTGTTAAGTCTGTACGATAGCGGACGTTTGCAGCAGCCCATGGCCAATAAAAAGCGCGTAGATTGGGCGGCTATTGACGGAGAAGTTCCTTCCAAACTGGCACAGCAGGCTGCAGCCGGCAAAAAAGTGGCGATTGTAACCTCTTCTATAAATAGTCCTTCGGCGAAGAAAACGATTGCTGATTTTACTGCCAAATACCCAACGGCCAAGCATGTTGTTTATGATGCTGTTTCCTATTATGGTATCATCAAAGGAAATGAACTCAGTTTTGGACGGGGTGTAGTTCCTTCTTATTCATTTAATAATGCTGATGTCATCGTTAGTTTTGGTGCTGATTTTCTCACATCATGGATTAATCCGATTGAATTCGCACGTCAGTATGGAGAAACCCGCAAATTGAGGAATGGTAAAAAATCCATCTCCAAACATTATCAGATTGAGGCAATGCTTTCTCTTGCCGGTGCAAATGCAGATCAGCGTGTAAAGATTAAACCGAGTCAGCAATCAGCTGTTGTGGCTTCTTTATATAATAAAGTGGCTTCGTTAACGGGTGGTGCTTCTATAAACGCTGCAGGCACTCCGGTCGATAAAACTCTGGACGCAGTAGCAAAAGATCTTGTTGCTGCAAAAGGGAAATCACTCGTGGTGAGCAATAGCAATGATGCCAATGAGCAGGTCATCATTAACGCCATCAATAACCTGCTGGGTAACTATGGTACAACGATTAATCTCGACAAAGCCTGCAATCTTCGCAACAGCAATGATGCTGCAGTAGCAGAGCTTCTCAGTGATATAAATGCCGGTAACGTTGGTGCCATCATTTTCTGGAATTCAAACCCGGTGTATACAATGCCTGATGGACAAGGCTTTCAGAAAGCCCTTGCCAAGGTACCGGTGAAGATCAGTTTTGCGGACCGTGAAGACGAGACTGCAGAATTTTGTGATTATATCTGTCCTGATCATCATTACCTCGAATCATGGGGTGATTCGGAGCCTTATAAAAACACATTCAGCCTGCAGCAGCCTACCATTCGTCCGCTTTTCAATACCCGTCAGGCGGCAGAGAGCATGATGAAATGGGCAGGTGTGGCACAGCCGGATTATTATTCCTATGTGCGTGCTCACTGGAATGCTGCTCTGTATCCGATGCAGACTGGTATCAGTTCATTTGAAGCTTTCTGGACCAAATCGCTGCGTGATGGTGTATTCCATGCCGGAGATGTAACACCGGGCCCGGTGAGCTTCACAGCAGATGTGAATGCAGCTGCCGCGGCGTTAGGTAAGCCGGCGTCTGGAATTGAAGTGGTACTTTATGAGAAAGCCGGTTTGGGTAATGGTACATACGCCAATAATCCCTGGTTGCAGGAGTTACCGGATCCTATCACCAAAGTTTGTTGGGATAATTACTTTGCCGTACTTCCTTCCTATGCGGAAAAAATGGGATGGCGTCAGGGTAATGTTATAGAAGTGAAGGTTGGTAATTCAGTAGTTAAAGGACCTGTTTTATTACAGCCTGCTATGGCTGATGAAACAATAGCCTGTGCTGTCGGATATGGTCGTACAAAGACCGGAAAAGCCGGAAACAATGTTGGATTTAATGCCTATCCTTTTGTCAGCCTGGCCGGTGGTGCCATGAAATATTTTGCTACCGCAGCGAATGTCAGCAAGACGGTAGAAGATGACCATACACTCGCAGCTACACAAACCCACCATACTTTGATGGGACGTGATGTGATCGTAAAAGAGACATCACTTGTGCAGTGGTTAAAAGATCCACGTGCGGGTAATCATATTGAAACGCTCGATTCGCCGTATGGCAAAAAGACAGCTGCTGAACTGGACCTCTGGGCAACAGAGAAACAGCCCGGTTTTGAGCGTCCGAATCATAGCTGGGGTCTGGCGATTGACTTAAACGCCTGCATCGGTTGTGGTGCCTGTATCGTAGCGTGTAATGCAGAGAATAACGTACCGGTAGTAGGTAAGGAAGAAATCGGACGTGCGCGTGAAATGCACTGGATCCGTATTGACCGCTATTATACTTCGGATACGACCAAGGAAAACGCCAAGGAGAAAGGATTAGGTAAACTCGACATGTACGGAGAGATGGAAAAGCCGGCGGCTGATAATCCGCAGGTCGTATTCCAGCCTGTGATGTGTCAGCACTGTAATCATGCACCTTGTGAAACAGTTTGTCCGGTAGCAGCGACAACACATAGTTCTGACGGACTCAACATGATGGCATATAACCGTTGTGTGGGTACCCGTTATTGTGCGAACAACTGTCCGTATAAAGTACGTCGTTATAACTGGTTTAAATATAGCGATAACGAGCAGTTCCCCTACAACATGCAGGATAACCTCGGAAAGATGGTACTGAATCCGGATGTAACGGTGCGTTCCCGCGGGGTCATGGAGAAGTGTTCTATGTGCGTTCAGCGAATTCAATACGGACGTCTGGAAGCCAAGAAGGATGGTCGTCGTCCGAAAGATGGCGAAATCAAAACAGCGTGTGCACAAGGCTGCCCGACGAACGCTATCGTATTTGGTGATTACAATGATGCAAACAGTGAACTCAGTCAGCTCTTCAAAGACGAGCGCAGCTATCATCTGTTGGAATCGATCAACACCAAACCTTCCGTATTCTATCAGACCAAGGTGTGGAACCGTCCGGAAGAAGGATCTAAAAAACACGCCTGATTAACAACAGTAACAAAAACTCCAGAATAGCATTCTTCACCTATGCATAAAGAATCGGAACTCCGTCCGCCACTGATCCTGGGAGATAAGACCTGGCACGACATCACAGAAGATGTTTGTCGTCCGGTAGAATCCAAAGCCAACAAATGGTGGTGGCTCGCCTTCACCATATCACTTGCCGCGTTTATCTGGTGGGTCATCGTGGTTTCCTACACTGTCGGCACCGGTCTCGGTGTTTGGGGATTAAACAAAACAGTAGGTTGGGCATGGGACATCACCAACTTCGTTTGGTGGGTAGGTATTGGTCACGCCGGTACCCTTATCTCAGCAATCCTTCTGCTGTTCCGTCAGAAATGGCGCCTCTCCATCAACCGATCAGCAGAAGCGATGACGATTTTCGCCGTTATCTGCGCAGCGAGTTTTATCGTATCTCACATGGGTCGCCCATGGGTAGCCTATTGGCCTCTTCCGTTGCCAAACCAGTTTGGTTCCCTCTGGGTAAACTTCAACTCTCCACTTGTATGGGACGTATTCGCGATATCTACCTATTTCAGCGTATCCCTCGTTTTCTGGTACACCGGTTTGATTCCTGACTTCGCGGTAATCCGTGATCGTGCAAACACCAAATGGCGTAAGCGTATTTATACGATCCTCAGTTTCGGATGGGTAGGTACAGCAAAGAACTGGCAGCGTTTTGAAGAAGTATCGCTGGTACTTGCAGGACTTTCAACTCCACTGGTACTTTCAGTACACTCGGTTGTATCCATGGACTTCGCCACGTCGGTAATTCCCGGATGGCACACCACGATCTTCCCACCTTACTTCGTAGCAGGTGCGATCTTCTCCGGTTTCGCAATGGTGCAAACCCTCCTGATTATCGTTCGTAAGGTGTTGAATCTTGAAGATTACATCACAATTTATCACGTAGACATGATGAACAGGATTATCCTGATCACCGGTTCTATTGTTGGTGTTGCCTATCTGACGGAGTTCTTCATCGCCTGGTATTCCGGTGTCGAATATGAACAATATGCGTTCATCAACCGTGCAACAGGACCTTACTGGTGGGCTTACTGGAGCATGATGACCTGTAACGTAATCACGCCACAGCTCTTCTGGTCGAAAACACTTCGTGAGAGCGTGTTCGCGACATTTATCATCTCCATCTTCGTAAATATTGGAATGTGGTTCGAGCGCTTTGTAATCATCGTAACCTCGTTGCACCGCGATTATCTGCCATCCAGCTGGACGATGTATTCACCAACCTGGGTAGAAGCCGGTATCTTCATCGGATCACTCGGTCTCTTCTTCACCTGCTTCCTCATCTTCGCCCGTGTTTTCCCGGTAATTGCGATGAGTGAGCTTAAGACGATTATCAAATCATCTTCCGAAGGAGCTAAAAAAAAGCAAGTACACAACGCTAAACACGAACACCACGCATGAGCGCCCACAATAATAAATTCGTTTATGGCATCTTCAACGACGACGATGTAGTGATGAATGCCATTCCTGCCCTGCGTAAGAAAGGCTTACGCGTAAAGGATGTTATCTCTCCATTCCCGATTCACGGACTCGATCATGTATTGGGACTGGCACGTACCCGCATCTCCATCACTTGCTTTCTCTATGGAATGACCGGATGCAGTCTGGCGCTGTTGATGACTTTTTATATGAACATCTTCGATTGGCCCATGGATATTGGAGGAAAGCCGAGTTTCGCTTTCTATAAAAATCTTCCGGCATTTATTCCGGTAACCTTTGAAAGCACTGTACTTTGTGCTGCACATGGTATGGTGATTACTTTCCTACTG
>JBIIHN010000102.1:0-6028 GCA_044235745.1 Bacteroidia bacterium | reverse complement strand
GTCATAGCATAGTAAAACGGGGATTCTCCTCGATGGAAGGAACACGGATGAAGCGGATTTAGCAGATTATCGCGGATTTATTTCCGGAGTTCTACAGCGTTGGTCAAAGCATAGTAAAACGGGGATTCTCCTCGATGGAAGGAACACGGATGAAGCGGATTTAGCAGATTATCGCGGATTTATTTCCGGAGTTCTACCGCTTCCCGAGGTAAGTCTGCCGACTTACTCGGGATTGACTTCTCGCCCGGTCGGGGTTAAAATAAAAAGAGGAATCAAATTTCTTTGACTCCTCTTACTTATGGTTGACCGACCAGGGCTCGAACCTGGACTTTTCTGAATCAAAATCAGACGTGTTGCCAGTTACACCATCGGTCAATCCGAACTTGGCGGTGCAAAAATACATAATTTCTAATTGCAAAAAAGAGGAAATCAACATGGAAACCTATCGGACCGGCAAAAAAAATGCCCCCGGGATACGGAGGCGTTATATACTATTTTTCAGCTATTTAACTGGCAACAATCACTTTCAGTTTGGTTCCCGGCTTGATGTCGGCATTCCGAAGATTGTTAATGTCCTTGATCATCTCCACGGTTACACCATCATAACGCTTGGCGATATTCCAAAGCGTATCGCCCGGTTGCACTACATGATAAATGAAGCGGGGACGGTTGGACTCCGCATTTTTGTTTTGGTCCTCAGTTGATTGCGCTTCTGCTACTTGCTGATCCGGATTGGTGGAATTTGTGTTTACCACCTGAGCCTGGAGCGCCGATGAATCTTTATGACCTGTATCCTTTTTAGCCGCTACATTTTCAGCAGGCGTTACTTTTACCGGCACCTTCGTCTTTACATACGCATATACATTTAACTTCTGCCCCTTGCGAACTGCACTTGATCGAAGCCGGTTCAGTTTCTTCACCTCTCCAACTGTCATATCATATTTCCCGGCAATAGCGCTCAGGTTTTCTCCTTTGCGTACTGTATGGACCTTTTTTACACGCTTGGTAACCGTTTCATACTTTACAGTTCCGTTTTCGGCGGATGCCGTGGTTTCCTCGTCGCGCTCATAACGGTTGCGGTTATACGAAGGAGCTACCGGCCGTGCAGGGGGAATAGATTCTGCAAAAATCTGCTCTTGCAAAGAAAGATACTGCGCCATCTTGTTACTCGGCAATCTCAATACATAGTTCGCACCTACATCAGGAATAACTCCGCGCTTATAGATCGGATTCAGGTAAGAAATAACATCCGCCGGTAAATCCAGCGTACGTGCCAACACATTAAAGTTGACAGGACGATCAACCGTTACCGTATCTACCTCGAAATAGTTGTAAGCAGGAGAAACCGGATACAGATTATGCTCACGCGAATAATTCATCACGTAGGTAACCGCAATAAACGCCGGTACATATCCTCTCGTTTCCGCCGGAAGATATTGCATGATTTCCCAGAAATTAGTTTTACCGCCAGACCGTTTGATGGCTTTGTTCACATTTCCTGCTCCGCAGTTGTATGCTGCAATTACCAGCAACCAGTCGTTGTAAATGCGGTACATATCTTTGAAATACTGACAGGCTGCATGCGTCGCTTTGATCGGATCACGACGATCATCGGTATAGCTGGTCACCTTCAAGTCGTAGATAATTCCGGTGGTGTACATGAACTGCCAGAGTCCGGTAGCACCTACCGGCGATACAGCAACCGGATTCAACGCAGATTCAACAATTGACAAATACTTGAATTCAAGCGGAAGCCCTTCTTTATCCAGAATCTCTTCGTAGAGCGGAAAATAAAGATTGGATAACCCCATTACGCGCTGTGTGAGTCCGCGTTTGCGAATGGCATACAAATCAATAAACTCCTTAACGTGACGATTATAGGATAAAGGAATAGGTGAATGGATCGCGTTAATCCGCTCTGTATACACCGCATCATTGAATGAAGGTACAGAACCGGGAACCACCGCATTTGGATCGAAGCAGTTAGCGTCCAGTTGATTGTAGCGGATTACATGTGTCAATGTAACGAGGCTATCCAACATCGCACTGATTGGATCATATGCCGTTACAGTTTCTATGGCCGGAGTAATTTCACGGCTATCCTGCGCCGGTACTACCGTACTCAACCCAAGTAAGGCTGTGAGGGCAAGAAGTCTGAATTTACGTTTCAATTTCATTTGATTTTCTGGGTCCTAAATGGTTGCAATTGCAACTGATTATAAGATCGGTTAAAACTACCTGAAAGGCGGATCAGTTATCCGGCTTTCTTTCACAACTTATAAAACCCGGAGTATTGATAACTCATTGTTACCTAAAGGATAACACAGGCTCTTCATTGCAGGTATGCCGAAGGAGGCACGAATAAGAGTAAATTCTTACCTCCAAACAATAAATGCCGATAGGGACATTTTATTGTCCGGGATTTACAAAGTTAAAAATCGGGGGTGAATGAAGGTGAATCTTGGGTGAATTTATCGGATTAAAGTGTCAATTCCCCGCTGGTTAATTTTTTAAAACCAACTAATAATGAGGACAAAGCGATCGTCGGATGGATTATTCCGTCACGGCATTTACAGCGGATTTTGCCCTGTAAACTTTAATGTAGTGAGGAACAACGCTGAATATTATGCCCATTACCACCAAAATATTGAGCAAGAACAGACTTGAGATATTTCTCAATACCAGTGCTGTAAGGATGAAACCGATGTTTACCAGATAAAGTGTGAGGGCAGCTTCACGATGAGACAGGCCTAAATCAAGCAGCTGGTGGTGAATATGGTTCCGGTCAGCCTGGAAGGGTGATTTTCCGTTCATCAGTCTGATCACGAATATTCGCATGGTGTCTGCCAGTGGGATAATCAGAATCGCGATGGCCATTGCCGGGCTTGAGCGGAAGGGAAATGCGTATGGTAGAGAAAGGAAACTCATCTCCACGAAATTGATACATAATACCGCCAGAATTAATCCAACAATGAGCGAACCGGTATCCCCCATGAAGATATTGGCCGGGGAGAAATTGTAAACCAAAAACGCCAGCAGAGAACTAAACAAGGTGAAGGCCAATATGCATAAACCAATCTCATTGTAGTTGTAAAACCACAGACCAAATGTAAAAGATGCGATGGCACCGATTCCACCGGCTAGCCCGTCAATTCCATCGATCAGGTTGTAGGCATTGATAATAGTGAGTATCGTAAAGATGGTCACCAGTATACTGAGAGAATATGGTATCTCGTAAATCCCGAAAATCCCATACAGACTGGTGATGCGGATATCTGCAAAAAACACAATGATCAATGCTGCAAATAACTGACCGTATAGTTTTTTATGTGCTGTTAACTCAACAATATCATCCTTGATACCAATAAAAAACATCACGATGATCGCCGCAATAACGTATTGGGTATAGGCACTTTCTAAACCATTGGTCCAGAAAGTATAGGAGAAGACCACCCCGGCAAAAATCGCCAGACCACCTAATGTAGGAATGCTGGAAGAATGTGCTTTACGTTCAGTGGGTTCATCGAAAAGGTTCTTAATCACCGACACCCTGATGATCGATGGTATCGCCATAAAGGTGATAATGAAAGCAGTTATACAGGCAAATGTGATGTTAAGCATGGATTTTAAATCAGATCAAAAGTAAGTCAAGGTTTAATAACAGGTTGAATAAGTTGGCGAATGGTTTATTTTTAATAGGGAATAAACAGAATGAGAAAGGCAATACACACTGATTTGTTTTCCTTAATGACAGAGGCAAAGCTAGAGTTTTACACCTATACGAGTCAAGTTATTTTTATCCTCTAAAAAGGGGATTTTACTCCTTCAAGCATGATCTTCATTTAATGTATAGACAACAATAGGGTAAAAACCGGACTTGATGAAAATAAAGCCTGAAATGCGAGGTTGAATGATGAACGAAGACTAATTAAGGCGTTCTTACATACTCCCGATCAATCAGCGTTGAATTAAGCTGTGGTTTTTGCTATTTAAAAATCATAATACCGGTTAAAAAGATTGGTCCTTACTCCGCCTTGAATTAAGAGTGTGTTGTTTGTATTTCCCGGTTGATTAAAGCCTCTGTATCCGATATCGGCAAATACCCGCATGTTGTTATTGGGATTAAGGAGATAACTGAGATTGAGTTGTGCCCAGATGATCTTCGTTTTTACGCCTTGCCCAACTTTATTATTGAACTCCTGTTCACGGTCGTTGTAGCTGATCAGCACATTTTGACCCCAGTTGCTGCCGGCTGTATCGTATCCAACCACTGCATAACTCAATCGTGCGTCGGCAAACCAACGTTTGTAGTTATAGCGGGCAATTCCGATAGCTTCCCAGAAATTTGCTCCCAGCGGATGCGCCAATGCTGCACGGTAATGACTGTAGGTACCAATATCTACACGATGCTGATAGGTATAAGGCCGTACATAATTCACTTCACCCTGTAAGTAGAGATTTTTCACACCGAACACATCGGTACTTTTAAATCCGGCCTGAATCCCTTGTTTGTTGGCCCACCATCCATTACCGGCACGGACATTCGCCAATAAAAATTCATCCAGCATCACCTGACCATACAAGACATTCCTGCTATTCAGCAAAACTTTAAAATTTAATCCCAGCAACACATTATCCGGCGAACCTACACTAAACTCCACCGGTCGCAGGAAGACAAACGGATTCAGGTAACCCAAATCGATACCACGTGCACCGGTAATAGTATCGGCGTGCCAAACAACGGCTTCAAAAATTCCTACGCTGGCATGTTTACCAATATTGATATCGAGATAATGCATCGAGGTGTACTTCTTACGGAAAGGTGCCTGATCGTTGTTATCAATTCGGGTTAAATCACGCATTTCCGTTAAGAGGTTTACGTATCGTATCTTCCACACATCAGTAATGATTTTGATATACGGATAATGAAACGCATTATCAGACAACAGAAGTGAGCGATAACCATCTCCGATAAAATGACGGTCCTGTCCGAACTCAAAAGTAAAATGACGATTCAGCTGAAAGTTAACAGAACCGGTCACAAAAGCGTAATCAAAGTTATTACTGCCAAAACGCTTCACACGACCCTGTCCCGGCACAATTCTCGATTTACGAACGGAAGAGTCAAGATACGTGGGGAACTTACTGAGGTTCTCATAAAACGTTGCATTAAATCCAAAGCGTTTTCCAATCGAACCATTCACCCAGATACCTCTGGTATTATAATAAAAGGTGCTGTCGTTTCCCTGATCAGACCCTCCGGCAAACTCAAAAGCAGGATCAAGATAAATGCGATAGTCTTTGCGGTCAACAGCCAGCAGGTGTTCGGTAAATAATTTCCGGCCAAGCCATGTTCTGTTAAACCGTTTAGATGAATCGGTTGCTACATATAAAAGGGAATCGTACAATCTACCTTCATCCAGATCTGCACGGTCTTCCGGCTGTAAACTATCTTTCGCGAAGAGTACAGCATCCGTGATATCCCTGCGGAGAAAAGGTTTCATCGACGTATGGACCCCGTTTCCGACGCTGTACAGATCGCGCTGAAACTGCTGTTCCACTGCATTGGAAAGCGGAATAAAATTGCTTTGGGCGCGACTAACGACTGCAGCGAAGAGCAGAATAACGGTAAGGAAGGTACGAAGTTGATTCATACAATGCAGGACAGGATTAATTATTTCCAAATACTTTCCCTTTGTACCAGATACGGGAAGTACCATCGGGAAGATCAAATTTCAGGGTATTACCATTCAGTTCATAGGAAGTAATACGTTCCAATGATACTTCATGTGATTTACCATCACTGAAAATATGCAGGCGGCCATTGATATCGATCCATGCTACATTATTTTCACTCAGCTGATAATTGGACGGCATAAACTCATCCAACTCATATCTGATGCCATCCACCAATACCTGCAGCCGGTTATTAATATAAAACAAAACGGTGCGATCCCTTACTACATAAAACTCCGGAGGGTATGCTTCCACACGCATCAGTTTCCCATTATTGAAGACCTTAAAGGTG
>JBIIHN010000101.1:0-6042 GCA_044235745.1 Bacteroidia bacterium | reverse complement strand
GTACTGTCTTTTGAAGATCGCACGTATGTACCCTATATCAAAACAGTTATTCTGGAGAAACAAGGAACTCCGTTAAGTCTGCCTGTAATCAACTTAAACAGTGAAGATAAACTTGAGTTAAAATTTGATTTATTGGGTGATGAAATACGAACGTACAGTTATAAAATCATTCATTGCACACCCCAATGGGAGCCATCAATCCTGAGCGAAAATGACTACATCGACGGGTTCTATACTGATCAGATATCGGATTACAAACATTCTCTGAACACCCTTCAGCCATACTGGCACTACAGACTTGAATTCCCGAACCAGCAGATGCGTCCTTTGTTATCGGGTAATTACCTGATGATAGTATTCGACAATATTCATCCTGATTCTGTGATTTTAACACGACGCTTTTATGTCTTGAATCAGCGGTTAGGATTTAAAACCAATATACACAGAAGCACGCTGATCGAAAACCGCAACAGTCATCAGGAAGCAGATTTCAGTATTCTTGTTAATGGACTACCCGTATCCAATCCCTACGGAGACATCGATGTGATTATCCAGCAAAACCGGGATCCCAATTTTACAATTCAGGGGTTACGTCCTGTATTTGCCAATGGAGAGTCGCTGGATTATAACCATGATGACATCAATAATTTCGAAGGCGGTTCAGAATATCGAAACATCGACTTACGAACGACTCGTTTTTTAACACAATTTGTAGAACAATTTGGTACTGACACGATCAGTAAGTTAACGACCGTGCTGGCAAAACCGGACATTCGCCGTAACACCATGCGTTATACGGCAGATAATGATATAAATGGAAATTACATCATTAAGATCTATGAAGGCCGTGACGCAAACCTTGAAGGCGACTACCTATGGGTTACTTTTCGTCTGAAAGGTCCGGAAAACTTTACGCAAGCCCCCATTTATATCGAAGGTGCATTCACTGAATATGCACTACGCAACCTTTATCGTTTAAACTTCAATCCGGAGAGTAATTATTTTGAAAAAACATTTTTATTAAAACAAGGGTATTATAATTACCGATTTCTGACCTTACCACAATCAGGTAAGGCCACACAAATAGAAACGGAAGGCAATCATTACGAAACGTTAAACGAATATTATTTTTTAGCATATTGGAAAGAAGCCGGAACAAGATATGCTCAATTGGTGGGCCTCCATCTAGCTACTGCAGGTGGATTTTAGGTAAAAAAAATTTTTTCCCGCTGATTTTATCCATTTACCACTCCTGGTATTCAGTTAGTCAAAAAGAATTTGGTAAATTGATTGGTGTTTATATTTTTGAGCAATATCAAGAACAAGTATGGCAATTTTCACTGAAGTTACGGCTGGAATTCGTGTAAGTGTAGAAACATTCTACCAACCTACACATAGCAACCCTGCACAGTCGCATTTCGTATTCGCTTATCGTATTACTATAAAAAACGATAGTGAACAGGCCATCCGCCTGAAACGCCGCCATTGGTATATAGTTGATTCTGACAATACTAGACGTGAGGTTGAAGGCGAGGGCGTTGTTGGAGAACAACCATATATCGCACCCGGAGAAACTTATCGTTATGTTTCAGGGTGTAATTTGAATACAGAAATCGGGAAGATGTTTGGCACCTATTTAATGGAGCGTCAATTCGATAAGAAACTTTTTTTCGTTAAAATACCTGAGTTCAGGATGGTAGTGCCCTCCAAACTCAATTAAATGTCGCCTCTATTTATTTCCGGTTGTTCGACTAAAAAATTCAGCACAGACAATACCGGTGGCTATTGCGACATTTAACGAATCAGCCCCATCACCACCAATTGATTTAGAGGGGATTAGAAGAGATTTATTAATGAATGGCTTTAGCAAAGGATTCACCCCACGTCCTTCGTTACCCATGATTATGAGGCCCTTGTCGCTCAGATTAGTCTGAAATATATTTTCGCCGTTTAAATGAGTGCCAAAAACGGGAAGTTTAGGACCTTCTGAGTTTTTGACCAATAAATCAGGAAGTGAGCCATAATGAACCGGGATCCTGAAAATTGACCCCATGGAAGCCTGAACCACCTTTGAATTAAAACAATCAACTGTATCAGCCGAGCAGAATAACCCTGATATCCCAAACCAATCGGCAATACGGATGATGGTACCCAGATTCCCCGGATCCTGGATCTGATCCAACACCAGATATAAACCCTCTGAAGGAATATTCGATATCTGATGCAAAGATTTCGGGATTTCAACGATGGCGAGAACTTTATTGGGGTGTTGAAGTCCGGATAACTGTTCAAGTTCCTTTTCTGAAACAATATTAATATTCGGGAGAGTTGGTCCGGGAGGCGGGGTCCAGGAAGGAAGTGCGAATAAATCAGACACCTTCCAACCTTTTGAACGTAACAACTCATGAACAATTTTGGGACCCTCCGCAAGAAACAAACCCGATTGTTCTCTGAACTTTTTCAGATGTAATGCACGGACTTGTTTGATAACTGCTTTGGATATCATACCTATAAAGGGAATCTGTTTGTACTTTTATACCGCATTTATGATACCTGTAACGCCACGTACATACCTCCTGCCACTTTTAATACTCGGTATTGTTGGGCTCTCCAGCAGTTGTAACATTACCAGAACAATACCTGATAAGGAATTCCTGCTCAACAAAAATATCATTAAAACCGACAAACCGGAGTACAACGAAGAAATCGTCGGCATCATCAAACAAAAACCAAACAGGAAGATATTGGGACTATTCCGATTCCACCTGAGCCTTTACAATTTTGCAGACAGAAGAAAAGATACCAAATTCAACAAATGGCTTAAATCAGCGATTGGAGAACAACCGGTAATACTGGACTACTCATTAACGGAAAAAACGCGGCAGCAAATTGAAATCTTCATGCAAAACAATGGATATTTCAATGCCTCAGTTACAGACACTACACTATACCGGAAAAAAAAGGCAAATGTCATCTACACAATTCGCGCCGAAGACCCGTACCATTACCAGAACCTTTATTATGAAATCAGTGATCCGTCTATTAAAGAAATTGTACTCCGCGACACTTTAAGAAGCCATATCAAATCAGGAGCCAAATACTCAAACAATTCCATACAAAAAGAAAGAGACCGACTCACGACGTTAATAAAAAATCATGGCTATTACAATTTCAATTCGCTCTACATTACATACAAAGCAGACAGCAGTTTAGGTAACCGGACAATAAATTTATGGACAATAATTGTCAACCCCATACCCGCTGAGAAGGACAGTGCCTTCCCTAATGACAGTAGTCGCTATTTCCACCAAAGAAATTACTTTAAAGACATCCTTGTCGAAATGGATTATGATCCCATCAAGGTGGACTCAGGAGGATTAAAAGACACCATCGAAGAAAAGGGCATTCGTTTTATTGCGCGTAAAGGTGTGCTGGAGCAATACAACACCAGATATTTTACAGATCATATTTTCACAAAAAAGAACAATATTTATTCGCTGGCTGATATTGATTTAACATATCGGCGATTATCAGATTTAGGATTATTCCGCTTTATCAATATACGTATAGAATCAGAATCAGGACCTGACAGTACTCATCTTGTGCCGCTAACATGCAACATCCTCCTTTCTCCACAAGCTGTGAAAGAAATAAAAATTGAAGCAGAAGGGACTAATAACGGCGGAAACTTTGGTATTGCAGGAAACATTGTTTATCGAAATAAAAATTTTCTAAAAGGAGCAGAAAGTTTCACTTTCAAAATCAAAGGCGGTCTGGAATTGCAACAAAATTTCAGCGACACCACTTATGAAAGCACGCGACAACTTGCAATATTCAATGCTTATGAGATAGGACCAGAACTCACACTTAATTTCCCCCGCGCTCTTTGGCCATTTAACAGCAAGAAGGAAAAGCATAGAGGTAATCCCACCACATCTATATCAACAGGATTTAACACACAAAACCGACCTGAATATTTCAGACAGCTCTTTAACTTATCATATTATTTCACAATAAAACTAAATAAATTCAACCGAATATATATCTATCCGGCTGAGATTAACTTTTTGAATGTAAAACTAGATCCGGCATTCAGAGCACAGTTGACAGAACTAAACGATGTAAACCTGATTTTGGGTTACACCGATCAATTCATTGCCAACGGACGCCTTAGTTACATCTTCAACAACCAGGATCTTAGTCTGAGAAAAAAATATGTTTTCTTCAGATTAAATATGGAAGTTGCCGGCAATGCCTTGTATATTGCCAAATCATTATCCGGCAACCCGCCTAACTCACGAAATCCTGCTTCGATGTTCGGTGTTCAATTCGCTCACTATATTCGGCCTGATTTCGACATCCGTTATTATTCTCCATTTATCTTCTCCAATGCATTGATTGCATTACGCTTCAGTGCCGGTGCAGGAATCCCCTATGGCAACTCCACACAACTTCCATTTGAGAAAAGCTTTTTTGCAGGAGGCCCAAACGATATTAGAGCATGGAGAACCCGTCAACTTGGACCCGGAGCCAATGTCAAAGAAGACTTTTTTGAAAGATTTGGAGATCTTAAACTTACTACAAATGCAGAATACAGATTTGATATATTCCGGAAACTCAAAGGAGCACTTTTTATGGATGCCGGAAATATTTGGTTGATCAGGGCTTCGGAGAGCAGGGAAGATGGATTATTTAAAGCGGATAAATTTCTTGATCAGATAGCAATTGCCGGGGGACTGGGATTAAGATTTGACTTTACTTTCTTTATTATCAGAATGGATGGTGCCATAAAAATGAAAGACCCTGCACTGCCGGTTGGAGATCGATGGGTCGTTAGGGCGAATCAATTGAACGACATTACATTCAATTTTGGTATTGGTTATCCGTTTTAAACCGGCATTTCACAACAGCGTCTGGAAATTCGACTGAAGGTCCGCCTTTTCCTTTTCTATTGCAAACATAAAGGTTAGTCAACCCAAAGATCAAGCTACCATCTAGCAGGATTCTATGATAACGGCGAAGCCTTGCCCTACTCCAACACACATCGTAACCAGCGCATAACGCTGGTTATTCTTTTTAAGTGTAATTGCAGCAGAAAGCAGAATTCTGGCTCCACTCATTCCTAAAGGATGACCAAGAGCAATTGCCCCTCCATTCGGATTAATCCGTGGATCATTATCCGCCAGTCCCCAGTCACGTATACAAGCAAGGCTTTGAGCAGCAAACGCTTCGTTTAACTCGATCACACCAATATCTTTCCAAGTAACACCCGCCAACTTCATTGCTTTTTTTGCGGCTTCTACCGGACCAATACCCATGATTCCTGGCTCTACTCCTGAAGCCGCAGAAGCAACAATACGCGCCAGAGGTGTCAAATTTTGATTTTTAACAGCATGATCAGATGCTATTAAAAGTGCTGCTGCACCATCATTAAGACCGGATGCATTACCCGCAGTAACCGTTCCGTCTTTTCTGAAAGCTGGTTTCAATTTCGCAAGACCCTCCAACGTTGTGGCCGGCTTAATGAACTCATCTGCATCAAAAAGCACCGGTTCACCTTTACGATTAGGAATGCTGACTGCAACAATCTCCTCTGCCAACCTGCCTTCGCTCCTGGCTTTTACTGCTTTCTGTTGCGACCATAAAGAAAACTTATCCTGGTCTTCTCTGCTGATAGTACCACGCACGGCTAAATTTTCTGCCGTTTCACCCATTGCTTCAACTCCAAAGCGGTCTTTCATCAATGGATTAACAAATCTCCACCCAAAGCTGCTATCGAACATTTGAGCATCTCGACCATACGGAGTGCTTGTCTTTGATATCACCCACGGGCCACGCGTCATGTGTTCCACACCACCTGCAACGAGAACATGAGCCTCGCCGGCTTTTATTGTACGGGCAGCCAGTGCAGCAGCAGATAATCCCGAAGCACATAATCGGTTTACAGTTTCACCCGGTACTGAAACCGGATATCCTGCCAATAGTGTCGCCATCCTTGCCACATTACGATTATCCTCACCGGCCTGATTTGCACAACCCAGG
>JBIIHN010000099.1:0-6126 GCA_044235745.1 Bacteroidia bacterium | reverse complement strand
GCAGTGCATGCCGGGAATATGAAAACGGATATGTCGGGTGTCACCATCACTGAATCGGATCAGCTTTTGTTGTATGCCGGCATCATCCAAATAGGCAAAGCGGTCACCGAAGAAATTGGATTTTTGCGTATTACCCGGCTGGTTTTCAATAGAGTAATAGTTGCAAAGATTGTTTTCTGATAAAACTTCATACACCATTTTACAACCGCTGCAACAAAACACTTTCTCATCAAACGCAATAGCTTCTTCTGTACACTCTTCGCCGCAATGAAAGCAAGTGGTCTTTGTGAGTAATTTTGTGTCTGCCATATCGATTTCTAAGAAGACAATTTTACGATCTACATGTATAGCGTTTTATGAGATTCGTCAATTCGATGTTTGATGAATATCAAACTATGAATTGTCAGTTGATTTCTTGATGGAGGTCATTGAAGTTTTTGGTAAAGGTGTACATCTTTGTACCTGTAATAGCAAATGAAAACTATGCTTCAGTGCATCCGGCTCAGTGGAGAAAGATTGAATCTGGGTGAGAATGAGAAGATTATATGAACGCGACTTCATATGACTTTGTATATGATATTAATCATTTGTTAGAACTGAACTAAATGCCATTTTTGCCGTTTATAAGCAACGTGGGAAAAACCATATCTAAGATGTACAGCTTACCCAATCAAGAATCAACCATGAATATCAGGGTTTCGGACGATAGAAAGTTGTCAGCCATTCAGGCTGACTTTAATGCATTATTCCCTTTTTTGAAGGTGGAGTTTTTTAAGGCACCACATAAAATTGGTGAAGGTTCAATGAAAACCTTGCTATATGAAAATTCCAGAAATGTTCGTGATTGCCGGGTTCGGAATGAGGATGGCGATATGGTCATCTCTGCTGATATGACGGTTAATGAGTTAGAAGAAAAATTCCTCAGGGAGTTCGGATTGTCTGTGCAGGTGTTCAGGAAATCGGGGAATGTATGGCTGGAAACGTCTGCTACCGACAATTGGACATTGCGTCAGCAGAATGACGAAGGTGCTGAACTTTCTACGCAGATGAAAGGAGAAAAACCGGCCGATTATTCTGATCATGATGTAGAATGATCATATAGAAAAGGCTGATAATAAAGAAGGCGACTCACAGTCGCCTTTTTTATTATCCTTTCAGATTCCGGAGCTTTTTTTCATCCAGTAGTTTAATTTTTCCTTCTTTTATTTCTATGAGCTTCTCTTCTTTAAAATCACTAAGTGTGCGAATCAATGACTCCGTAGCAGTCCCCACGATATTGGCCAGGTCATCACGGGCAATCGACATACTGAATGGTTCGCCGGCTTTGGTATTGTACTTCTCACTTAAAAGAACCAATGCCTCAGCCGTTCTTTTTCGAACGGATGAATAAGCCAGATCCAGTAAGCGTTCCTGTTTGTCAATTACACCTTTTGTTAAAATTTTAAGGAAATTTTTTGTTACCGATACATTTCCGAAAACCATTTGCTGAAAATCTTCTTTGGGAATAAAAGTTATTTCGGAGTCTTCCAGGGCTTCGGCAGATTCATTGTAGGGGTTTTCTTCCAGAAGGGCAGTGTACCCGAAAAAATCTCCGTCTTTTAATAAATCTGTGATCAGTTCTTTTCCGTATTCGTGCGTCTTGAAAACTTTTATTTTCCCTTTTGTAACATAGTAAAGGCCATTCGGGTAGTTTCCTTCCAGATAAACGGATTCTTTCTTTCTGTAGTGATTTACCTTTTGTCCATCCAGAAACTTCTTCAACGCGGAAGTACCGGCTACATCACTGATGAAATTCCCCATGCCTTCCAGATCCTGCTGATATTCTTTTTTCATGAGGTCTGCCTTTTTGAGTCGGCTTTCCACAGCATTCAGCAGTTCAATCTTATCGAAGGGTTTGGTGATATAGTCGTCAGCACCCATCTCCATACCTTTCCGCATATCACTTCGTTCGGCTTTTGCGGTCAGAAAAATAAAGGGAGTTGTTGATAATACAGTATCCTTACTGAGGAGATGTAAAACACCGTATCCATCAAGACCCGGCATCATGATATCACAGATGATCAGGTCTGGTAGTTCCTGACGAGCAAATTCAACTCCTTCTTTTCCATCAGGCGCGGTGATAACTTTATATCCTGCAAGTTCCAGAATTTCGGCTGTGTTCTCCCTTACATCTTCATTATCTTCAATCAGTAATATCTTTTTCATAATTATTGGTTGGTTTGTTGATTTGGAAATGTAATTTTTATGGTTGTTCCTTTATTGAGTTCACTATGCAGGATAATATGTCCTTTCATCAGGTCGACATAACTTCCTACAATATGCAGTCCGAGACCTGTTCCCTGTATATTGAATGCATTCTTTCCACGGTAAAATCGTTCAAACAGGTGTTTTTGATCCTCTTCGCTGATTCCAATTCCTTCATCCTGAACTTCCACACTGATGACGTATTCATCTACCCTGGAATTTACATGGATGGTTTTATTTTCCGGACTGAATTTAATAGCGTTACTGATGAGGTTGATGAGAATGTTTTTTAAGAGCTTTGGGTCCAGTTCAACTTCCTGAACACCCTTATGCGAATAGTTAATCGTTTGCCCGTTTTTGGTGTTCAGTCGCAAATCACCCACAACTTCTTCAATGCCCTCCTTAAGATTAAAAGCTTTGTGTTCGGCGTGAACTTTTCCTTCTTCAAGTTTACTGATAGACAGGAAATCACTTAGGATATCATTCAGATTGTTTACGGCCGATTTAATCCGGTTGATATGCTTCTCGCGCTTTTCTGATGTTTCAGCATTGTTATATTCATGGATAAGACTTGCGGATGATAAGATCGTTGTTAAAGGTGTTCTGAATTCATGGGATGCCATAGAGATAAACCTCGACTTCAGGTCATTGAGGTCTTTTTCCTTTTCAAGGGCCAGACTTAATTCATTCCTTGATTTTTCCAGCTCACGGATGGCTTCCTGCAGCACCTTCGTTCGAAGACTTACTTTACGTTCCAGTTCTTCATTTGTGGCAATCAGCGCAGCAGCAACCCGTTCAAGTTCCTTTTGCTTTTCCTGAATTGCTTTTTCAATCTGCTTACGAATGGTAATGTCAATGATAAAGGCGATAAAAAATCGCTCCTTGTGTAAGCTTAAAGGACTTAAACTGATCTCAACCGGCATCAGCGTTCCGTCCTTTTTTCGTGCGAACAGATCCAGTCCAACGCCCATCGGCCTGGATTGTGCATGTGCATGGAAATGTTCCCGATGCTGTGGGTGCCTTGAACGAACATGATCCGGTACCAGTTGCTCAATCGCTTGTCCGATCAGTTCATCGTCATCATAACCTAGCATTCTGGCACCCGCAGGGTTTATCAATCGAATGATACCTTCAAGATCAGTTACCACAATGCCTTCATTGGCGTGATTGAAAAGCGTGTCAATTATTTCCTGTTTATCAATATTTCTCATTTACTACGGACCTGCTTTTCCTATTCGCTAAAAATAAAAAAAATCCCGGTGTAATCCGGGGACTTCATATTGAAGTTTAATCAGGCAGTAGACTTATGGTCTCCTGTGTTAATGCCCAGCAATGAGTAAAGCGGACAAATCCCTACTGCTCCGGTTATAAATGGAATTAATCCCAGAAATGCCCATGCGGAATTCTGAAATATAAAGAACATAGCAATGCTTACGCCTGCAAACATACGGACGACTCTATCGCCCATTCCAACATTTGATGTCATAACTTTCAGGTTTAGATGATCAAAAATAACCTGTTGATCTTCGTTGTCAGATAACTCCGGTCATTCAGCTGTCTGATAAATATCAGTCAAGATAAAAGGATTCACCCTGCATCGGAATGGTTATATCCCTGAACCCCATGCCATGTAATCGCTCTTTGTACTTTAACTGAGCCTCCGGCTCACCATGTACCAGAAATACTTTTCGAACGGATAAAGGATCCTGACAGGACAGATATTTCATCATTTCGGAATAATCAGCATGAGCGGAATAAGCGTCCAGGACCTCTACCTTGGCGCGTACCGGATACATCTTACCAAAGATTTTTACTTCTGCAGCACCTTCAATTAACCGGCCTCCCAATGAACCCGGGGGAACATAACCCACAATCAGAATAGTATTGTTGGCATCTCCGACGTTATTTTTTACATGATGTTTTATTCGGCCTGCTTCCAACATGCCGGAGGCTGAAATAATAATGCAGGGTTCTGTAAGGTCATTCAATGCTTTGGAAGACTCAACATCCTGTATGTAGATGAGCTTATCAAATCCAAACGGGTCAGGATCCTTTTTCATCTCGTCGAGGATTTCAGGATTGAAGCTTTCCGTGTGCTTTCGCATCACTTCAGTTGCGCTGATCGCCAGTGGTGAATCAACATAAACATGAATGGAAGGCAATAGTCCACGATTAAACAATTTATTAAGCGCATAGACCACCTCCTGTGTGCGGCCCAGACTAAAAGCCGGAATAATGAGTTTTCCTTTCCTTGTGACACATGTGTCGGATACAATTGATAAAAGATGGTTCTCTGCTTCATGTGTTGCTTCATGAAGACGGTCACCATACGTTGATTCAGTGATGATGTATTCCGCCTGCGGAAAGGGCTGTGGCGACCGGAGTATAACATCGTTGTACCGCCCGGTATCTCCGGAAAAAAATAGCGTGCGCTTGCCTTGCGGTTCATCCAGGTCAAGACTGACTGCGGCACTTCCGAGAATATGTCCAGCATCGGTGAACAGTAATCGGATATGCGGGTCAATATTCGTCCAATCATTGAGCTTTACCGTCACAAATTGTTTCATCGCCGCATACACATCATCTTCTGTATAGATCGGTTTAATGCGGCTTTGTCCGTTCTTTTCCCTTTTTTTGTTCAGATATGCGGCATCGTTCTCCTGAATATGCGCACTGTCCAACAGCATGATCTTGCATAAATCCTTCGTTGCAGCAGTGCAATAAACCGGTCCGCTAAAACCCTGTTTAATCAACTGCGGAATATTTCCAGAATGGTCGATATGCGCATGTGAGAGGATCAGGTAGTCAACTTCTGCAGGATTAAAACCAAAATGCCGGTTCAATTCCGCATTATCACCACCTTTGTTCTGAAAAAGTCCGCAGTCTAATAATATCTGTTTGTTGCGTTCCGTTATAATCAGGTGTTTGCTGCCGGTAACAGTCTGTGCTGCTCCATGAAAGGTTATTCTCATGTGTGTAAAAATAAGAAAATGATATCCATTCAATGATCAACGGTGTTAACACTTCATGGATGCATGGACTCCGTGTGCTTTTTGCAGGCGGATTGGTTTTTTTGTTCCTCGCTTTCCAACAACATAAAAAGGAGGATTGGCTGCACTGGAAAAGCCCCGACCAACTGAGTGCCGCTGACTTCAAAAAAAAGCACCCCGGACGACCAGTTAAATCGAAGTGGGGTAAACGATCTTATCGGGTGCTGGAAGGCTTTATTCAGATAGGAGTTGCATTCAGTTATTCCTCCATAAATGGCCGGTTGAAAACCCTGGAGGTATATTCCTATATGGTTCCGGAAGATTCGTGGCTGTTGGATCAAACGAATCTTTCAACATTGGAGCATGAGCAGGCTCATTTTAATATTGCCGAGATTTATGCCCGGGTGTTACGTAAGAAACTCCGCGTGGGGATGAAGGTTGATCAGGCGCGTCGCCTTTATCAGCAGACGTTGAAGGATATGAAAAAACGTCAGCAGTCATTCGATCAGGATCATACCGGTGAAAACGGAGTGACTGAAAAATGGAAGTTGACAATTAAGGAAGAGCTGAAGGGACTTGATTCATGGTCGGCGAAACGATCCTTATCAGAGTAATACTTCAGTAGCTCCATATCCATAGCGATTATGGTCGCCATCCTTAAACCTGAAACCTCCGGCTTTTAATTCTTTGCGTATTTCTGCTTTCAGGATGCCGTTTCCTACGCCATGGATAAATACAATTCCTGATGCTTTTCTCAGGATGGCTGTGTCCAGTTCTTTCCGGAAATGACGCAACTGTATGTCGATGATCTCTGCATTGCTCAGTCCGTCGATGGTGGGATAAAGTTCTTCTATGTGTAAGTCGATTTCTCCGTTCGAAAGACCATATTGGC
>JBIIHN010000100.1:0-6126 GCA_044235745.1 Bacteroidia bacterium | reverse complement strand
TTTGTAATATTTTTTAATACTTGATTAAATGCCTTATCACAATTTTTATCCGTTGATTGAAAAACTAATGATGGTTGGTTTTTAATACTATCTACACTTTTTCGCAGGTCTTTATTATCCAAAACTAAATCTCCCGGTTCATCCCTGTGATTATGGATATTAAAGCTTTCATAAATTTCAAAAGCCAATAATGAAAGAATAGCCAATGTTATAAATATCTTAAGTTTATTCATGCTGATAAATGATCTAATTGCATTTTAAATCATTATAATTAGATTCAGAGTTTGCAACGTCAAAATTTGACCAGTTTTCGTCATTAAGTATTTTCCTTAATTTATCTATGCAACTTGCACATTTAGCAAACCCTTTCTCCAAATCAATATAGTTCTGTCTTGTCGCATTTTTATTATTTGTAATTATCTCCAATTCTTTATTATAGGCTTCATTACAAATATCTTTCGATAATTGATTGGATTTATTACCGGATGTAACCGCAGTAGTCCCTGCACTTGGCGTAGTAGGTGGACTACTCGGTGCTTGAACCGTATCCTTGCCTCCGGTTTGCTGTGCAGTTGGTTGTTTTTTGTCGCCATTGCCTGAAGTAGTAGAGTTTGTATTGTTCTTATCTTTTACATCTACACCTTCCTTAATTGGTGTTTGCACTGATGTACTAAAAGGTTCTTCGGCAGGCCCCCAGATGTCGTGCTTATATTTAAATAAAATAAATGCTAAACAACCCGCAACCATGACCATGAAAACAAGCAAAACCTTTAGGATGGGAGGTGTTTCAATATCCTCGTATGGAGTTAGTTCAATTTCTGGATTACCATTTAATCGAAACCTATCAATTTTGGCATTAAGATAGTTTTTCTTCCGGACTTCTAATTTAACAGTAGAATGGATTTTATTTTTACTTACAAAATAGTCGAGGCCATTTATTAGCTGATCGTTAACAAATATTTCACAATCATTCACCGGCTTATTTGATTTCGTATCAATAATCTCAAAGTGTATTTTTTTCTTCGGCTGCAGTTCAATTTTTACACTATCGCCATCACCATTTGACCATGACGTGGAACTTTTATCAAAATATTTATCCTCCGGGACTTCGAAGACCCATGTTTCATTTAATTCTTGACCGGTAATTTCGAAAGCATACGTATTGACTTGTTTTTTATAATTACCATTTTTTTTATTGTAACACTTTATTCTTAAATTTTCGTGTGAATTATTATTTTCATCTATGCAAACAATCCGAACTACTCTTGAAAGTGGCTTGAGGCCAATATTTTCTTCAATGCAAAGTTCTTTCAAATCTTCATTAATCCGCAGTATTTGATTCAACTCCATTGATTCTAAAAATCCAGAAAAGACTTGGGATTGATGATTAGGCAGCGAAAATTCTATGGCCAGAAAATCTTTGTCGGTAATAGTGCCATCCAAGCCAATTGGCTTATTGTTTACTAATACACTTAACTTAAGCAGCGACCTTGAGGGATTAGAATTATTCTTGAATTTATACTTTTTAATATCAACCCTAAACAAACTAGTCAAGTCAGCCTCCGAATCGTGTCCGAGCGCGTTCAGTGGATTTTCTATTGAATTCTTGAGCAATCTATCAACCAAATAAACCCCTTTATATTCGCTAAATTTTGGCTGAAACAGATTATCAAAAATATCTACGAGTGCCTGGGTATGATCATAATAAGAAAAAGAAAATTTAGCATTGCGTTTAATTTTTGAATAGTTATATGGGTTCGGCGATAAATATTGGCTGTACTCTTCTTGTAACTTTTCAAGATAGCCCCAATCATTATTTATAACTACTAAATCATTATTTACAAGATTCGTTGCAAAATATTGCTCTATTCTTTCAAATAAATCAAGAACTTTTAGGCCTTGCAGGCATTCTTTATAACTAAAGTATAGTAAATATGCTAAAAAACCAACTCTGCCCCTTCCGTCTTCGACCACCCGATATTTACCAATAATATAATCATCGACCCTGTAAGCAATCAGATATGCGTATTGTCCGATTGCGGCATCATGATTGTTATCAGCATTAGCATCAATAAAGGTGGCTTGACCTGGAGACAAACGCCTATGACCCTTATGCGTACCTTCAATTACAATTTCCATATCAAATTCTTTTATCGGTATGATTAATCAATTAAAGGGTACGCAACCATCTTTTTACCTTTCCTAGATAAGATTCGTCATCGGGTTTAATTCTTGCCAATAATGTTTCAATTATATTTTCTGTATACTTAGTAGAGACCCGACAAATACTTTGAAAATAGACATCCCCTATGGAAAACAATTTGACTTTCCTTGATATATTATGCTTTTTTGCAAGCGACCTAATATGTTCCATAAAAACTCCATAATCTTTTTCTAAAAACCTATTCGCTTCCTCCTGTTTATTATGGGACTTTATTTTGTCTGCCTTCGTTACAATTAAATAAATAGCACTGGTTTTATTTTTAAAAATGTCTAACTTGTTGGCAAAGTATGATGCAGCAGAAGATAAATAATCTTTTTGATCAATGTCAAAACTACCTTTATGAGGGTCATAATCAATAAAAAACACATGCATCTTTTTGTTATCACTACCAAGTACAATATTTAATGATTTCCATGCATTTTTTATCGCAGTTAGTTTTTCTCCAGACACATAATTTGTCCCGTTCTCTAAATCATATATGTACTCAAATAGCTCACCGCTCAATTCAAAAAATGATACTCGCCGGAAACCCTCATTCCCCCGCCTTCGTTTCAATTCAAAGGGCATATATTGGGTTCTGTCTGTCTTGGTTCTACTTGGCAAATAGCCCACATCATCTCTGAAGATTCTGATTAAACTATGGCGATAAGCAGCACCATAGCTTACGGGTATATTGGGATTTGTAAAAGCGTATTTTTTGTCCATTGTGTACATCATAGCTGCCAAGGCACAGGTTTTACCGGATGATGGAATACCCCAAAAGAAAATATCTGTGTATCCAGCCGGTATATCATTTTGTGTCGTAGGTAATAAATCAGTAAATTGCAATTGAGAATCACTATAATTTAATACATGCTTGGTCTCAATACCTACCTGGCTACATAAATCCTCTAGATCTTCAATTTTACTAAATAATTTCCTTATTTCGCCGGGCCTAACACTATTGGGGCTTTTAAGTATTTCTTTAATTCGCAACTTACGCTTGGCCTCTTCACTTAATTCTAATTTTGTTATTCTTTCTTGTACATCTTCATTCCATATACTATCGGGATACTTTTCTTTAAAAGCATTCAATTGATTAAGTTCATCCCTTAAAGATTTGAATTCCTTATCCTCTTGCTCATATTCCCTTAGACCTTTCTTGACTTGAGTTTGACGTCGTTGATCAAATTCTCCTGTTTCTTGAAGTTCCTGGAATAAGCCGTTGTAGCACCTAACACCAATAATAAGATCGGATATAGCCATTTCTGCTACAAACCTCAGATAAACATCACGTTCTGGTAGTTGCATGTTTGGCCTATGTTCTGGTAGTGGCATATTCGTTTAATTTGTATGTTTATTTGTCAATAAAATAAGATACTATTCAATGTCAATGTCATTACCCCTTTTCGCATTTAACTTAAGCACGGGTAATATTCCATAGTCATTTCTTTCATCTCTTTCTTGTATCAAGTACGGAATCAGCATAAACAATATTAAAATACAGCCGAATACCACTGCAAGAATTGTGGGCGTTCCCTGAGTCTGGAAGCGAGCAGTTAAACTTTTGAAATTAATATCTCTTATAGGATCCTTGATATTCGGATTGGCTACCTCTTCACCTTGTGCACGATACTCATAAACCTTTTCCAATTGAGCGGCTCGATTATTCATCCGGGCTTCAATAGACTGCACCTTGTCGAGAAGCAAAAGTGGAGCCCAATCCTTTGCTACTTTTTCCGCTTCATTCAGCCACAAGGAATCCTGTTCCTTAAATTGATTGATATTAGCAGGGTAGAGCTTATTCCTCATTACCTGTATTTTGTTCAATTTCTGTTGACTATTATCTACTCCAACAGGGTTGAATCTATAGGTGTTCAGGAATGGATCAAGGTTAATTTGACTTTCATAATATTTGATTGCAAGGGTCAGCGCACTTTCGTAAATGTCTAAGCGGTTTTGCACAGCAGCATCATAATCCGTATAAACAGCTCTAGCCTGTTGCACATTATTGATAAATACGCTGCTTATTATCTGCCTTTGATCCTTGACATAGAAGTAATGCGAAAAAGTAGTAAAAACAAACACTATAAATGAAAGCGTTGCCAACAGTAATAGACGCTCCAGATTAATTGCAAGCCTGAAATGTCCTTTTATTCCTTTTATCCGTTTTAATGCGATGGCCAGAACTGAAATCAGCAAAAAAACACCCAAAGACAATAGCATTGCCTCTGCATTATTAGCGAATAAAATAAAGCTTTTGCCCAGATAAAAATAATAACTGAATACTAATGCAGCCAGCACAGCGGTTAAATCAAAAAGGGGTAAATTTATTTTTCTTAACATGGTAGATTCTTTTATAATTGACAGTTGAGTTGATTATTTTAGTTGATGTTCAATTTTTTATTGATTGTATCCAATTCCTGTAAAAGTTCGTTTCGTCTACGCCGTAACTGTTCATGCAGTTGGGTATCGGGCTGGCTATTCATTCTTCCACGAACACCTGAGGTTGTATCAGTACCCAGCGTGAAGCGTGCCACCGATACTCGGCCATTAGCCGCAGTGATATCTCCTTCGATTACTTCCTTTTTCCCTCCATAAAGCAGGTTTAGCTTATAGTGAGAGGAGGCAGCAGTAATTTCGTGTTGTTTGTATAGCCAGATAAATACTTCATAGTTACCTAGTGGTGCACCATCTTGCGGCCAGTATATGTTTTCAATGGGTGCAGGACTATCATTAGGATCCACATTCATATCAATTTCCAGACGACCACCGCTTGTTACTCGCCGGTTTTTAAACCATACCACTTCGCCATTCGGGTCCATACAGGCCAAGTCCAAGTCATTGTAATTATTCCAGCTCAACAAAACCTGCACATCACCGGAGGTAGGAACAGCAGGCCGGCTGTCACAATCACCGTAGGTACCGCTTTTAACCATCTGCAGCGCCTTATCCAACTGCAATAAGGGCCCAATGTTACCGTTAAGCGGCAATCCGGTATGCTGCAAAATACAGATTATCTGATGTGCGGTAAGCGTACTGTTTATGCTCTTCATCAAGGCCACAGCCCCGCTCACTATGGGTGCCGCCATACTTGTACCGCTCATAAAAGTGTAATCGCCGCGCCCTACAGAACTGTAAATATTGGTTCCCGGGGCGGAAACGGTCGTATAATCGCCATAATTGCTAAAGGGGGCTTTAAGAATAGCGTTGTTCGCCTTATCAGTAGCGGATACCACTATAAAATTTTTGGGACGGTGCATGGGATCAATACCGGCAAGCATATTCTCATTACCGGCGGCAGTAACAATCATGGCATTGTGCTTATCAGCTATTTTCATAATGAAATTCCAAAGGCGTTCTTCCTCCTTGAAGTGATTGTCTTGCAATTCCTGTTGTATGTTTCCCGGTAAGGAAGTAAGATACATTGCGCCCAGTGATACATTCACCACATCGGCACCCTGATACAGTGCGTACAGAACACCATCCAGCACGGAGGTAGTTGTCATCACTCCGTTTGCATCAGCCACTTGTACCGGCATAAACGCACAGGCAGGAGCGATGCCGCAAAGGCCTTCCCCATTATCCATGACGGCAAGGGCTGTACCGGCCACATGGGTGCCATGGTCTTCGTTCTGTGGAAAAACCTCACTGGAATGCGTCCATACATTGTACGGCATCACCACTTTATCTTTTAGATCAGGATGCTTTAGGCTAAAACCATCATCTATTACAGCGATAGTAAGCGTTGATGACCCTTTACTTATATCCCACGCTGCATCGGCACGAATTGCTTTTATATACCAGGATTTGTCCGGAGCAGCGAATGCAGGATCGGCCGGAGCATAAACACCTTCAAATAACGATTCATCAAATACAAAAAGAATGAAAGAAGGCGCAAACTTAGTAGGTAACTCCGATTT
>JBIIHN010000098.1:0-6137 GCA_044235745.1 Bacteroidia bacterium | reverse complement strand
TCTTCTTCATCAGGCAGGCGTAGATAGTGTGGATGCAACGGATGATCAGGTGGAGCAGAAAATCAATCAGAACCTGAGTTACTTTATCGGACAGATCGGATCTGTAGAAAAACTGGAAGCCTATTACGGAAAAACCGTTACGGAATTAAAGGAAGAGTTTCGTCCTAAAATCCGCGAACAACTCGTGATCCAGCAAATGCAGGGAAAAGTGACCGGTGGCATTACAGCATCACCGGCTGATGTTAAACGCTTCTTCGAATCAATACCTCCGGATAGTCTTCCCCTCATCAATGCCGAGGTAGAATATGCACAAATTCTTCGCAAAGTACCGGTCAGTGCCGAAGAGAAAAAGATCGCCCGAGAAAAACTGGAAGAGATCCGCGACCGGATTCAAAAGGGAGAAGAATTTTCGACGCTGGCGATTCTTTATTCACAGGATACCGAAAGCGCCAAACAAGGTGGAGAGCTGGGATTTGTGAACCGTGGAGATCTGGTTCCCGAATTTGAATCCGCGGCCTTCCGTTTGAAAAACACCACTGAATTATCTCCGATCATCGAAACTCAATTCGGATTTCATCTGATTCAGCTGATCGAGCGAAGAGGCGAACGGATTAATTGCCGGCATATTCTGATTCATGCCAAAGTGAGTGCGGAAGATCGCTTGAAGACTCAGCTGGAGATGGACAGCCTTTCAAAGGATCTTCGTGCAGGAAAAATCACTTTTGCTGATGCTGCAGAGAAGTTTTCGGATGATAAAGATTCAAAAATGAATGCCGGCAACGTGGTGAATCCCGCTACCGGAGCCAGCCGCTTTGAATCCGATCAGGTGGATCCCAATGTGCTTTTTATGCTGGATAAAATGGAAGTAAGTGAGATCTCCAATCCGGTGCTCACCACCACCCGGGAAGGCGACAGTGCGTATCGGATCATCCAGCTTAAAGCACGCACATTGCCTCACCGCCTGAATCTTAAAGATGATTATCAGCGTCTTCAGGAACTTGCGCTACAGGACAAGCAAAATACAGCACTGGAAAGCTGGAGGAACAAAAAAAAGAAACTTACGTATATACGGCTCTCTGACGATTACAGAAACTGTCCGGATCTGAAAGACTGGATCACCAACCCTTAAAAACACCATTATGAGCAACCAGCCCTATTCATCAGATGTAGCAGCCGTCGACGCCATGCGCGAAGCCTATTCGCAGCTGCGCGAAGAAATCGGCAAAGTCATTATCGGTCAGGATCAGGTGGTGAAAGACTCCCTGATTTCGATTTTCAGCAACGGGCATTGTTTGCTGGTAGGTGTTCCCGGTCTGGCAAAAACACTGCTGGTGAATACCATTGCCCGAGTGTTGGGCCTGAATTATAACCGTATCCAGTTTACCCCGGATCTGATGCCAAGTGATATCATCGGAACAGAAATTCTCGATGAAAATCGTCATTTCCGCTTTGTTAAAGGTCCCTTGTTCGCCAACATCATTCTGGCAGATGAGATCAACCGAACTCCTCCCAAAACGCAGTCGGCACTGCTGGAAGCAATGCAGGAACGTGCAGTAACTGCAGCCGGCAAACGATATGAACTCCCCTCCCCTTTCTTTGTATTGGCTACCCAAAATCCCATCGAGCAGGAAGGAACCTATCCGCTTCCGGAAGCGCAGCTTGACCGCTTTATGTTCAATGTAACGCTGGACTACCCGACCCTGCAAGAGGAATTGCTGGTTGTAAAAAACACCACGAGTAATTATAATCCTGAACTGAAAACCGTACTTTCAGGAGAGCAAATCAACTATTTCCAACAACTGGTTCGCCGTATTCCGGTGCCTGACAATGTGCTGGAATATGCGGTTAAGCTCACTGCCAAAACACGACCAGGCACTACAACAGCTGCCGGAATCACCAACGAATTCCTCAGTTGGGGAGCCGGTCCGCGCGCTTCACAATTCCTGGTGGTTGGTGCCAAGTGCAATGCAGCTCTTTCCGGCAAATACTCCCCTGATATTGAAGATGTAAAAGCGATCGCTCCGGCCATTCTTCGCCATCGCATCGTGAAAAACTTCAAAGCAGAAGCTGAAGGTATTTCGGTAGAAAACATCATCAGCGACCTGTTGAAATAAGGGTCTGAAAAGGACTTCCGAAAAGGCTATCTGCAGTGATAAAATGCAGATAGCCTTTTCTTTTGTTACAAAAGTGGATGAAAAGACTTATTCATTTAGACTATTTTTGCAGTCCAGTTTTAAGAAAATTATGACTACCGAACGTGTCCACCTGCTCATTATTGGTTCCGGTCCTGCCGGATATACTGCTGCGATCTACGCTGCGCGCGCCGATCTGAAACCTGTCTTGTATCAGGGTCTTCAACCCGGTGGACAATTAACCATCACTACAGAAGTGGAAAACTATCCCGGATATCCCGAAGGAGTTCAGGGACCGGAAATGATGGTAGATTTCGAAAAGCAGGCAAAGCGTTTTGGTGCGGATATCCGCTTTGGGTATGCTACTGCTGTAGATTTTTCCGGTAAAACAAAAAAGGTGGTTATAGACGAAACGCATACCGTTGAAGCGGATGCAGTGATTATCGCCACCGGAGCCAGTGCCAAATGGCTGGGTCTTGAATCAGAAAAACGGCTGAACGGTTTTGGCGTCAGTGCCTGCGCAGTATGTGATGGATTTTTCTTCCGTGGACAGGACGTAGCTATCGTAGGTGCAGGTGATACCGCTGCCGAAGAAGCTTCCTACCTCGCCAAACTCTGCAAAAAAGTTTATATGATTGTGCGCCGGGATGAAATGCGGGCTTCCAAAGCGATGCAACATCGGGTCCTGAACACACCGAACATCGAAGTCATATTTAACTCAGAAACGGCGGAGGTACTCGGCGACCAGACTGTCACGGGTGTGCGTATCCGAAATAACAAAACCAATGAAGAAAGGGTACTGGATGTTACCGGTTTCTTTGTCGCGATCGGACATGAACCCAATACCGGTATTTTCAAGGGACAGCTATCGTTGGATGAATCCGGGTACATCATCACCACGCCGGGAAGAACGTTGACTTCGGTAGAAGGTGTTTTTGCTGCCGGAGATGTGCAGGATCATATGTATCGTCAGGCGGTTACTGCTGCCGGATCAGGGTGTATGGCTGCGCTGGATGCGGAGAGATGGCTGGCCTCAAGGTAATTAGCAAATTGGCAAGTTGGGGAATTGGCAAGTTGGCAAATTAGTATGGAATTGAAATTTAGTGCAGAATTAGATCCAAGACAATCCTCATAATCCGATTTATCTGTGATCACTTCGGGGAAAAGGTTTGACACTGGTTTTTATGAAAAATTATGATTTACACTGTTTGCCAATATGTGAGTGCATTGCTTTGTCACTTTAGTGTTTAACTATTAGTGCTACTTATACTAATAAGTTTAATGCCCCTGCTTGCCGGGAGCAAGGTCTCGCGGAGTTGCGACTAAAGTAATATACCCAATCAAAATTAACACGCGTATCGAAGGGGTGTTGCCATTTGGGAACACGGATTGAGCGAATCAGACGATTCCGCATGTTTATAAATATAAACTTGCGGAATTCGCGGGTTTAAGAACTACCGTTGGCCTCGATTGAGGAACAAAAAAGGGGGCATTTGCTAATTTGCTAATTGGCTAATTGACCCATTGGCTCATTATAAATCAACAGTATCCCATCATTTTATACATCACAATCCCCACCCACTCGTGGATGAGCATATCCCACTGAACCATACATTCCGCATCCGGCTGAATATATCGATCCAGCGTATTGATGTGAATCGCTGAGCGAAGGTCAACTGAAAACGGATCTACTTTAAATCCGGTTTTTTCAAAGCACATTAAGGACCGTCGCATATGGAATGCAGAAGTAATCAATAACACGCGTGAGCCATAGTCTCCGCTGCGCAACAAGGCCACTGAATTTACCGCATTCTCATAGGTATTTCTGGAACCGTTTTCCAAAATAATATCATCTTCCTTTACACCACTTTTCAGAAGCACTTTCGCAATCAGTCCCGACTCTTTCCAGTCCTGATAATTCACAAACCCCGAACCACCCGACAATAATATTTTCCTGATCTTACCATCATGGTATAGTTGCAGTGCCTGCAGTAATCGATCGACGCTGGATGAATAAACGACACGGTTTACAGAAGGATCGTAGTACCGCATACTACCCCCTAACACCACACCAACATCATAGGGTTTATCGATTTGTTCTGATTTAACAGCCGGGACTTCCCACCACCAGATAACCCGGCTAACGAGCCAGGGGTTTGTAAATATCAACAAGAGCACCAGCGATGTTATTCTTAATCGATGCTGCGTTTTTTTCTTTTTCCTCAAAATAAAAGAGAGTATCAGCAAGACGATAATCCATGCCAGTGGAGTGACGAAAAAATCAAGAATTTTGGATAATACGAAGAACACGTTGTAGGTTGTAGGTTATAAGTTATAAGCTGCAGGTTACCTGCTGCAGGTTACCGGCTGCATGTTTAATATCATCTTTCAATTGTAGCTTGTAGCTTGTAGCTTGTAACTGGAAGCTTGTAGCTTGATCCCGCTGGAACAGCGGGAGTAGGTTGTCGGTTTTTTTTGGGAGGGGCGGGTCGCGACCCGCCCCACCCAAAATACTTGTAGCTTGATCCCGCTGGAACAGCGGGACGGCAGTTGGCGGCTGCCAACCCGAAGCTAATATAGTCAATTCGGAGATTTAAGAAAGTAACGCAAAATAAATCGGTAAATTTGCGGATGCACTTACCCAACAGGAACGATACCATTTGTGCGCTTGCTACCGCCCCCGGGATGGGTGCACTGGCTGTTATCCGTATCTCCGGAAAAGAGACCTTCCCGATCGTCTCGCGTGTTTTTAAAACGATGAAAGGCAAATCGAAGGACTTCTCTGCTGTCCGCCCCTACTCTATTCACTACGGGCAGATAAATGATGAAAATAAAGTAGTCGATGAAGTCCTCATCAGCATTTTTAAAAATCCCCACTCCTTCACCGGAGAAGATGTAGCAGAGATCTCCTGCCATGGTTCTGTTTTTATTCAACAGTCCATCCTGCAACTGCTTCAGCGCGCAGGTATCCGCCTGGCAGAGCCGGGGGAGTTTACCCTACGTGCTTTTCTCAATGGAAAGATGGATTTAAGTCAGGCCGAAGCCGTCGCCGATCTCATCTCCGCTCAACATGCCGGTGCGCATAAAGCCGCCTTACAACAACTAAGGGGAGGATACAGCAACACCATCAAAGCACTACGGACAAGGTTAATTGACTTCGCCTCATTGATTGAACTCGAACTCGACTTTGCCGAAGAAGATGTTGAATTTGCCAACCGCGATAAACTACTCGAACTCGTTACGGAATTGCAGAAAGAAGTTCGGAAGTTACAGGAAAGTTTTGCGGATGGCAATGTGATGAAGAACGGCGTTCCTGTTTTGATTGCAGGAAAACCCAACGTCGGTAAGAGCACCTTGCTCAATGCACTGCTCAATGAAGAACGGGCTATTGTGAGCGATATCGCCGGCACCACACGTGATGTCATCGAAGATCATCTGGTGATTGATGGTATCCGTTTCCGATTTATGGACACCGCAGGGATACGTCAAACAGAAGATACCATCGAAAAAATCGGTGTAGAGCGAACACTTCAATACGCATCGAAAGCGAGTATCATTATCTACCTCTGTGATCCGGCACAAAGCACCCCGGAAGAACTGAAACAGGAATTACAGGACATCCGGCTGGCCGGTGGCAACAACAACGCCACGCTGATGACGGTCATTAACAAGAGTGATTGTTTTAATTACGACCAGTTACTGAAAAATTACCGTGATCTCCCCAATACTGTTTTCATCTCTGCAAAAGAAGGTAGAAACATCGATGAGTTAAAAGCCAAACTCACCGGCGCCGCCATCGGCAGTGGTGAACAGGGCGACCAATCCATCGTCACCAGCGCCCGCCACGTCGAATCACTTCACCTGGCAGCATCCGCATTGCAGAAAGTCATTGATGGCATCCACCACCAGCTTGTAACCGATCTGCTCGCACTGGAATTAAAAGACGCCATCTATCACCTCGGAAATATCACCGGAGAAGTATACACAGATGATTTGCTGGGGAAT
>JBIIHN010000097.1:0-6221 GCA_044235745.1 Bacteroidia bacterium | reverse complement strand
TCGCTGCGCTCTTTGAATACCTTGATGACCCTTTCGCGTTCCGCCTTTTTCTTGGCTTCGATGAGTTCTATCGACCGGTCAAGATCAACCGTATAGGGATCGTCTTCTTTCGATAATGAGGCAAAAAGACTACCATTTCTTACATAGGGTCCGAAGCGGCCAATACCGATGACCACATCTTCTCCCTGATATTGTCCGAGGTTGCGGGGCATCTTGAAAAGATCCAGCGCTTCTTCGAGGGTGATGGTTTCTAATCGTTGTCCGCTGCGCAACTTCGCGTACTGCGGTTTATCGTCTTCATCTTTACCGGCAATCTGCACCAGGGGACCGAAACGTCCGATACGGGCTGATACCTGCCGACCTGTTTTCGGATCCTTGCCCAGCATCCGTTCGCCCGTGGCACGTTCGCTATGCTTTTCCGTTTGCTCCACCGACTTATGAAACGGACCGTAAAACTTCTTAATCATTTTGGTCCACTGAAGATGACCATTGGCAATCTCATCGAACTCCTCCTCCACATTCGCGGTGAAATTATAGTCCATGATCACCGGGAAATTGGCTACGAGGAAATCTGTCACCACCGTACCAATATCCGAAGGAAACATTTTGGACTTTTCGCTGCCATAGGTTTCCGTTTTCACCTCGGTAGATACTTTTCCGTTGCGGAGCGTAAGCTGAGAAAAGCTGCGCTCCTTGCCCATCCTGTCCTCCTTGATCACATACCCGCGTTTCTGCACGGTAGAGATGGTTGGCGCATAGGTAGAAGGACGGCCGATACCGAGTTCTTCCAGCTTCTTCACCAGACTCGCTTCTGTATAACGGGCAGGGGGTGACGAAAACTTCTCTGTTGCTGTAATATTATCCAGGTCAAGATGCTGACCTATTTCCAACGGAGGCAAAAGGCCGCTTTCATTTTCTTCATTCTCATCATCGGTACCTTCCATATAAACGCGGAGGAAACCATCGAAGCGGATCACTTCTCCTGTTGCCTGAAAAACATCCTTTGACTTATTATTAGAAATACTCACGATGGTACGTTCCAGTTGCGCATCGGCCATCTGGCTGGCGATGGTACGTTTCCAGATCAGTTCATACAAACGCTTCTCAGCACTCTCCCCATCGATGGAACTCATCTCCATATACGTAGGACGAATGGCTTCGTGAGCCTCCTGTGCATTCGCGCTCTTGGTACGATACTGACGGGTATGCGAATACTGCTTACCATATTGCTTAGAGATAGCATCCTTCGCGGCATCGAGGGCGAGCTGGGAAAGGTTCACCGAGTCGGTCCTCATATAGGTGATTTTACCACTCTCGTAAAGACGCTGAGCGATCACCATTGTTTGAGCCACGCTGAATCCCAGTTTACGGGAAGCTTCCTGCTGCAGCGTAGAAGTTGTAAACGGAGCAGCGGGCGATTTTTTACCGGGTTTTACTTCGAGGTTATCAATTTTAAAAGAAGCATCCGCCACCTTTTTCAGGAAGGCTTCGGCATCCACCTCTTTCTGGAAACGATGCGGAAGTTCAGCCTTGAGGTTGGAGATATTGCCCTTCTTATCCTTCACTTTAAAGATCGCGATCACACGAAACGCCGAGTGCGATTGGAACGCCTCTATTTCACGCTCGCGCTCCACGATCAGCCGCACGGCCACCGACTGCACACGACCGGCGGAAAGGCTCGGCTTCACTTTCTTCCACAAAACGGGCGAAAGTTCAAAGCCCACCAGACGATCGAGGATACGACGGGCCTGTTGAGCATCCACCAGGTGCATATCTATAAAGCGGGGATTTTCAACAGCCTCCTTGATCGCTTTCTTTGTAATCTCGTGAAAAACAATTCGTTTAGTATTTGCCTTTTTCAGGTCGAGAGACTCAAACAAGTGCCAGGAAATGGCCTCCCCCTCGCGGTCCTCGTCCGTCGCCAACCAAACAGTTTTTGCTTTTTTTGCCAGACGGCGGAGTTCGTCTACAACCTTCGATTTATCCTCACTCACCTCATAATTAGGTGCGAAATCATTCTGAATATCAATTGCTTTATCGTTTTTTACCAGATCGCGGACGTGCCCGAAACTGGATTTTACTGTAAAGTCTTTTCCGAGGAAACCCTCGATCGTTTTCGCCTTCGCAGGCGACTCCACAATCACTAAATTATCGGCCATTCGGGTGGTATAGGGGTTAAGGGGATTATTTGTTCAGCGTCGCAAAATAAGGGAATTTTAATCATCACTTCCGAACGGGGTAACGGATGATTTTATACAACTATACTGATTAACAGCGAATTAAGATTGAAAAATAAACGGATACAAATGGGTAAAGGCGGCTGGAGGGCGGTTGGGTAAGGGAACAAAAGGCTTCGGATATTGATCGGAAGGTCACAAGGAACGACGTAGTTGAGGCATCCCGCAATACTATGTTTGAAGGACGATACCCGGATCTGGTTTGCGAAGGCTCGCTTCATGGGAGGGGCATCCCACTAACGCATCGACCTGACCTTCCCAATTTCGCAATACCCGTCTGACATCTTGTCAGTCACCCCCCTTTTCCCTATCTTTGTTGCCTCTTATAATATCATGTTAGAACACGGCAATAAAGTCATCGATGAACAGCGGCAGGGTGAAGCCACTATGGTGGATCCGGGCATCGTGCTGAATGGCAAGAAACTCTTTCTGGAAAGTTATGGCTGCCAGATGAATTTCGCTGATAGTGAAATTGTTGCGTCGATTCTGACCGGTACCGGGTTTGAAACTACCCGTGAATTGGCTCAGGCAGATGTCATCTTTATTAATACCTGTTCGATTCGCGATAATGCCGAGCAGCGAGTACGCACCCGTTTGCAGGATTTTAAAAAGCTGAAGAAGCAAAATCCGGGCTTGATCGTGGGTGTGCTGGGTTGTATGGCGGAGCGGTTGAAGTCGAAGTTTCTGGAGGAAGAACGCCTGGTGGATATTGTTGCCGGCCCTGACTCCTACCGCGATCTTCCCAATCTGATTGAACGGGTAGAAGGCGGACAAAAAGCCGTAAATGTGCTTTTATCGAGGGAGGAAACATACGCGGATATTAGTCCGGTGCGTTTAGGTTCCAATGGTGTGAATGCGTTTATATCGATTATGCGCGGCTGTGACAACATGTGTTCGTTTTGCGTAGTGCCTTTCACCCGCGGACGTGAGCGCAGCCGCGATCCGCAGAGTATTATTGAAGAGGCAAAATCACTCTTCGCAGAAGGATATCGTGAAGTGACTTTGCTTGGCCAGAACGTCGATTCCTACCTCTGGTGGGGCGGTGGACAGAAAAAAGAACTGGAGCCGGAAGTTGTGAACGCAGCCTTGCATCATGCATTGCCGGAAGAAGAACAACAACGTTTTACCACGTTTGCTGATCTCATGGAGATGGTGGCGCAGGTACATCCTGATCTGCGTGTTCGTTTCTCTACCAGTAATCCGCGCGATATGACCGATGCCGTGTTGCATGTCATGGCGAAACATGAAAATCTTTGTCAGTATATCCATCTGCCGGTGCAATCAGGGAACTCCCGCATGTTGGAGAAGATGAACCGCGGCTATACCCGTGAACAATATCTGGAACGCATCGCCGCTATTCGCAGGATACTTCCCGAGTGTGCAATCAGTACCGATATTATTACCGGATTCTGCAGCGAAACAGAAGAAGAACATCGTGATACCATGTCGTTGATGATGGAATCGAAATACAGTTTCGCTTATATGTTCAAATACTCAGAGCGTCCGGGTACGGCTGCATCGAAACAGTTTCCGGATGATATTCCCGAAGAAGTGAAAAGCCGTCGTTTACAGGAAATCGTAGACCTTCAGCAACAACTCTCCGCAGAGAACACCAAACAAGGCGTAGGAAAGATCCATCGGGTCCTGGTGGAAGGTGTCTCTAAAAAATCTACAGAGATGCTACAAGGCCGCAACCCGCAAAACTCAGTGGTGGTGTTTCCGAAAGGCAATCATAAACCGGGCGAATATGTAAATGTATTCGCCGACCGCTGCACTACAGCCACACTGATCGGTAACGTGGTTACTACTTAACTCATTCATCTTTTCCGCATGAACATTCAGGAAATAAAAAACAGATACGGGATTATCGGTAACTCGCCGCTGTTAGATCACGCGATCGACATAGCACGGCAGGTGGCGCCAACCGATCTCAGCGTACTGATCACTGGCGAAAGCGGCACCGGCAAGGAGATCTTCTCCCAGATCATCCATTTCCTGAGCAGCCGCAAACATGGACCCAATATCGCCGTGAACTGTGGAGCGATTCCTGAAGGCACAATCGACTCTGAACTTTTCGGGCACGAAAAAGGCTCCTTCACCGGAGCGCACGAAGCCCGCAAAGGATACTTTGAAGTAGTCAACGGCGGTACCATCTTCCTCGATGAAGTTGCTGAACTGCCGTTAATGACGCAGGTACGTCTGCTGCGGGTACTCGAAACCGGTGAGTTCATCCGGGTAGGATCCAGCAAAGTGCAGAAAACCGATGTACGGGTAGTCGCTGCTACCAATGTCAATATCCCGGAGGCCATTGAACGCGGAAAGTTCAGAGAAGATCTCTACTATCGCCTGAATACTGTGCCGATTCAGGTACCACCACTGCGGGAACGCAAGGAGGACATCTATCTCCTGTTCCGTAAGTTCGCCGCCGATTTCGCCGATCGCTACCGGATGCCGATCATCCATCTTTTACCGGAAGCACAGCATCTCCTCATCGACTATCGTTGGCCGGGAAATATCCGACAGCTGAAAAATGTAACTGAGCAGTTATCGATTCTCGAACAGAAGAAAGAAATAACGGCCGAGGTCCTATTAAAATATCTCCCCGGCCAAGACACCAAGGCCCTGCCGATGGTGCTACGCGACGAAGCCCGCAACGGTGGAGAATTCAGCGAACGCGAACTCCTCTACAAGGTTCTTTTCGATATGAAGAAAGATCTCACAGAGCTGAAGAAAGTGGTCGCTACACTGATGAGCGGAGGAGCAGTTAGTCTCCCCGAAACTGAAGAATTCACCGATGAAATCTACCCTGCACCACGCCGCACAGACATCATCGAAACTGAACCCGGAGTAACACTCAGCACCCAACCGTTCAAGATTGAAGGGCATACGGAAATGCAGGATGAGACGCTGAGTCTGGCCGAAAAGGAAAAAGAGATGATCCGGAAAGCCATCGTGAAACATAAGGGCAAACGAAAAGAAGCCGCTCGCGAGCTGGGAATTTCAGAGCGGACATTATACAGAAAAATCAACGAATACCAGATTAAAGAATGAAAAGGCTGATGGTTCTTTTTTGGATGTGCTGCACCGTGCTATTTGCAGGTTGCGGTGTGTATTCCTTCACCGGCGCATCGATCTCACCGGATGTCAAAACGTTCTCGGTTCAATACTTTCCCAACCGCGCACAACTGGTACAGCCGCTGTTGAGTCAGGCGTTCACGGAGAAGCTGAAAGAACGGTTTATCTCCCTGGCCAATCTTCGCCTCACCGACCGTGACGGAGATCTTCAGTTTGAAGGGTACATCAGCGACTACCGTACCGCACCGGTAGCGATTCAGGGAACAGAAACGGCCGCGTTAAACCGGCTGACTATAAGTGTCAACGTAAAATTCACGAACACGAAGGATGCAAAACAGAATTTTGAAACTACTTTTACACGCTACGCCGATTATGATTCGAAAAAAAATCTTCAGGATGTAGAAATCAGCCTGATCGATGATATCAACCGTCAGCTCATTGACGACATCTTCAATAAATCCGTGAGTAACTGGTAATGACAAGAGAACAATTTCTGGAACTGGTAAAAAATCCTGCGCAGCCGATCTCTACGGAGAGCATCGCATCGCTGACAGGTCAGTTTCCCTATTGCCAGCCGCTCCGGTATCTCTACCTGAAAAATCTGGCGGAAACAGAAAGTGTACAATATCCGCAGCAACTCAAAATAACGGCGGCGGTATCACCTGATCGTACGCGCTTGTTTCGTTTCATCCATCCCGAGCCGTCAACGGTGCAGGCAGATGATATGATCGCCGGGGTTTATGCAGATACCATCCCTGATGCTTCCTCTTCTACCCACGAGGCTGACAGCATGCTTTCAGCCGGGCAGCCTTTCGAGGAGCCGAGTACATCTCTTTCGACGGAGACAATAGAGTACGAAGCTCCGCAGGAAGAAACGCGGATGAGTGTAGAGGAAATCGTCAACCAGCG
>JBIIHN010000096.1:0-6234 GCA_044235745.1 Bacteroidia bacterium | reverse complement strand
GTTTTTTCCGGAATGATTTGCATTAAAAACCGCGTAGATAAGGATCCCGCGCTTTTGTAATATTTTGTAAAAAAATGAAGAACCAAATAACGAATACTGTAGTTAAAGCACCTGTTGTCAATAAACGCCATGAAGCAATTACCAGAAATGCGCCCACACATTCAGGAGAAATTTGAAGAAGAAATTCGGGTTGAACTCATTCGTCAACAAACGGAACAGGAGTTAAAGAACAATCCGGTTTATCAGGATTTCTTTTCCCGATTCAACCCCGCATCAGTTGAAACATTCATACGGAACTATGCCCGTCGGAAAGCATTCTATTTAACCCGGGGTCAGGAGTATATACAACAGGAAGAGCAATCCGGCTTCCGTTATAAAATGATTGCTGAAGAGTCGCTATGGGCGATCCAACAGAAAAAGTTATTTAACCTGCAGTGCCAGTGGAGAGCCGAACAAATCCGGTTAAAAGGAATTGAGCATAGCAGCCAGTTTCAATTACTTTCTGCCAATATACAGCACTGCCCTTATATAACGCCCGTCAGTCGTGCTGAAATGGAATTATACGTTAAGTTCCTTTTGAGCGGACAAGCTTCGTTGATCCTGAGTTATGATAACTGGCAGGATTACGAGGCCTTCAAAGCCGAATATCAATCCGGAGCGATTCCATCTATCGATGATAGTATACAAGAGCATATGCCGGCCTGGTATCGTTTTTATGATGAATATATGTCTACAGCTGCTTTACTGGATCTTCCGGATGTGCGCGGGGAAAAGGAACAGCGCTATCGCTCCATCGCGCGTCAGCGACAGCTTGAGCAATTGAAACGAACCAACAAGCCCAAGCAGGTGGATAGCCGTCCGTATATCAGTATTTACGATACGGATATGGTTGAATCCTTTGTTAAGCGATTTGAAGATAAAAAAACACTCAAGTTTTGTAAGGCGGTGGAACAATTTCAACAATTGCTGGATGACCATATCGAACTGGATGAAGCCATCGATATTTTACGCAATGCCGGACGTCAGATTCGGATTCATGCTAACGATGATTGGAAATCCGCCATCATTGAAGCGGCAAATCAATATGAACTTGAACAAGTGGCACACCTGCTGCCGGCAGTCCATCAGGAGTATGTTATCCGCATGGAAAACGGCATCAATTTCCCTCAAAGTCTGATCGATAAAAAACGTGCTGAATATGCTTTTCAACTTTGCGAAAATGCAAAACAGCAAATTCTTGAAGGCCGCAGAATTTTAGGCGAACCGGAAAATCTCAGATTCTGACAGTACGTTAGTATCTTCATCACGGACAATACTGCATGCGAGGCGGTAGTGTCCGTTTTTTTATTCAATCCGTGTACATACGCCTTCCAGCCCGAGTTCAGTATTGGGAAATACAGAACGCGCCTCTTGCAATAAAGGCTCCAGGGTTTTGTAGCGGGCAGAAAAGTGTCCGATAATAAGTTGGCCGGCTTCCGCATCCTTGGCTACCTGCGCTGCCTGAAGAGCGGTTGTATGGTACGTCATCTCCGCCCGATCTTTAAGATCATGAAGAAAGGTCGCTTCATGGTAAAGTACATCTACACCCTGCAGTTCCTGCGCAAGTTCGGGCATATAAATCGTGTCGGAGCAAAACGCATATGATTTAGGGTCGGGGGAAGCCTCGGTCAGCTCTTCATTGGAAACCACCACTCCATCTGCTGTATGAAATGCAGCACCGTTTTTTATGCGTGTATACTGGGTAAACGGGATATTGTATTCCTGTAATTTTTCAACTTTCAGTTTACGCGGACGCTGCTTTTCTGAAAACACAAATCCTGTGCAGGGAATCCGATGATTGAGAATCACCGTTCGGATAATCAGATCATCATCTTCAAAAATCACTTCGGGTGCAAAGTGCCTGACGGGATGAAAAATAAGATTATACCGCAATTGCGTTTGGGATAGTCTTAAATGCGTTTCGATGATATCCATCAATTCCTGCTGAGCATACAGATGCAAATCAGCTGATCGTCCTTGTAAATGAAAAGTAGATAATAGTCCTACCAAACCGAGGTAATGATCACCATGAAGATGTGAAATGAAAATATGAGATATGCGATGATACCTGATTTTGTATTTCAACATCTGCATCTGCGTCCCTTCACCACAATCAATCAGAAAGTGACGGTCGCGAAAAACCAGTAATTGTGAGGTAGGATGACGGTTGTAGATCGGTGTAGCTGAACTACTGCCTAAAATCGTCAATTCAAATCCCATATAACTTACTTGCGGGAAATAACCATTCGCTTGGAGATGGTTTCGCCGTTGTAGGTCATGGTGTACATGTAAACGCCGGGTGCAAAATCACGGGTATCGATTTTGAGATTATTCTCTCCGGTTTCAGCCTGAATCAGGTTGCGATAAACCTCTTTACCGATGAGATTGAAAACCCTGAACTCCACTTCACCCAACTGGGGAACCGTGAACTGTATATCCGCCGTTTCATTGCAGGGATTCGGAGTATTTTGTGCCATTGAAAAAGAAAGACCGGTACTCTCATCAATTCCCGTTGTTGTACCATTTACCACCACATTATAATAAGAGATGGTATCATATTGCGTGATGTTACCGAGGATGGTTGAGCCAACGCTGGCGGTGATGGCTGTGACATTAAATGTTCCGGCTAAGGTGGGAGTGCCACTAATCAACACACAACCGTTAGAACCTCCGGGGAATGAACATGTGGAGGGTGTACAGGTATACGTCAACCCGGGAGGTAAACCGGAAAAGGAGGTTATTGATATTGAAACGATGGTAACATTTACCGGAATGGGTCCAAGCATCGTTGTTGTGTCAGGAGGAACCACAATCTGCATTACCTGATTGTAAGGTTGACCCACATACGCCGGTGCGAGACCTGTTGCGCTGTCCGGGGTGATTCCCGATGTAGTAGAAGTTCCGGGGACACATTGCGCCTGAGCAACTCCTAATGATATAAATATGAAGAACAGGAAGGTAGATAGTATTCTCATAAGGTTATTATTGTGCCACTAAGATACTAATCATTTTTCAAATTCCGCTCGACCTCACCCATTAATATAGAATCTACCGCCTCATTCGCACTTGCAACGATATTCAACACCTGGTCCAGTTGGGATATCTGGATGAGCTTTTTAACCGTTTCGCTTAACCCCGTGATCACGAAGGCGCCGTTCGAATTGCGGCAAAGACGATTGCCAACCAGGATCGCACTCAAACCGGATGAATCACAATACAAGGATTCCGTCAAGTCAAGGATGATATTATTATACCCTTGGGTATTCAATAAAAGCAGCTCTGATTTTAGCTCAGCAGCAATAAGGGTATTCAATTTCTGTTCGTGAAGTTTTACAACTACGTATTTTTCGGTTTTGTCTAAGGTAAAGTGCATACCTGGAGGTTTTGAACAAATGTACTCCTTCAGCTAAAAACGCGCAACCTCTTCGTGAAACGGTTGTCAACCGTCTATTGTTCAAATCCACGGCTTTGGGCTAAAAGAAACAAAACCGCCATTCGGATAGCCACCCCGTTTTCGACCTGCTCAAGAATTATACTGTGCTGACTGTCAGCAACATCACTTGTAATTTCAACGCCACGATTTATGGGCCCCGGGTGCATCACAATGATCTCTTTTGAAAGGCTATTCAGTATGTTTTTATTTAACCCAAACTGCATTGAATACTCCCGAAGGGACGGAAAATATTTAATATCCTGCCTTTCCAATTGAATCCGCAGCATATTGGCGACATCACACCACTCTAATGCTTTTCTCAGGTCATACTCTACCCGCACACCTAACGACGAAATGTAGCGCGGAATCAAGGTAACCGGACCACATACCATCACCTCGGCCCCCAGTTTTTTAAGACATAAGATATTTGATAAGGCGACACGGGAATGAAGGATATCACCTACGATCACCACTTTTTTTCCTGCCACTGTTCCTAACCGTTCGCGGATTGAAAATGCATCCAGCAAGGCTTGAGTCGGATGTTCATGGGTACCATCTCCCGCATTCACTACATTGGCTTTGATATGCTTTGAGAGAAAAACGGCCGCCCCGGGTTTCGGGTGTCGCATCACCACCATATCCACTTTCATCGCCAGAATGTTGTTGACCGTATCCACCAGCGTTTCGCCCTTGCTGACCGAAGAACCCGAGGCAGAGAAATTGACTACATCGGCAGAAAGGCGCTTTTCAGCAAGTTCAAACGACAGCTTTGTACGGGTAGAGTTTTCGAAAAAGATATTGGCAATCGTAATGTCCCTCAGAGAAGGTACTTTTTTGATGGGTCGGTTAATAACGTCTTTAAAGTTATCGGCAGTTTGGAAAATGAGCTGAATGTCCTCTGCAGTGAGGTCTTTAATTCCAAGCAGGTGCCGAACACTTAATAACTCACTCATGATATCTTTCTTCAGAGATTAGCCATACACCATCTTCCCCGTCGGGTTGTTTCAGGTGCACTTTAACTTTTTCGGTAGAGATGGTATCTATGCTTTTCCCGATGTAATCCGGTTCGATAGGAAGCTGCCGGCTGAATTTTCGGTTGATCAGTACCAGCAATTCTACTCCGGCAGGACGGCCAAAGGCCAGTAAAGCATCGAGTCCGGCCCGGATGGTACGACCGGTATAAAGGACATCATCTACCAGAATCACCTTTTTATTTTCTACACTGATGAAGTCCATTTTATTGGCACTGGGAACGATCAGGTCGCGCCGACGGAAGTCATCCCGGAAAAAACTGATATCCAGCTCTCCATAACTACCAAGCATATCCGGCTTTATTACTTTTAACCGCTCGTGAATTCTTCGGGAAAGATAGATGCCGCGTGGCTGTAAACCGATGAGCACACTATCAGCAAAATCGTTGTGATTTTCGATCAGCTGATGACAAAGACGGTCAATCGTTATAGCCAGTAACTCTTTATTAAAAATGAGCTTGCTGTTTTCCGGCATGCGGCAAAGGTAGATAAAATACAGATAAATGAATGGATGAGAGCTACTATTCTGGCGGGAGCAGGCTACAGGCTACAGGCTACAGGCTACAGGCTACAGGCTGCAGGCTGCAGGCTGCAGGCTGCAGGCTGCAGGCTGCAGGCTGCAGGCTTCAGGCTTCAGGCTTCAGGCTTCAGGCTTCAGGCTTCAGGCTTCAGGCTTCAGGCTTCAGGTTTCAGGTTTCAGGTTTCAGGCTTCAGGCTACAGGCTTCAGGTTTCAGGTTTCAGGTGTTTTTTAATAAAAAAGAGGCTGCCCTTTTGAGACAGCCTCTTCGAATTATTTGAAAGATAGGGATTAGTTATCGCCTTTCTTTTCGTTTGCTTCCAGAGAATTCCTCAATGCAGCGAGTGCTTCAATATCGCCCAGGGTTGACTTCTCCTGAGTATCCTTGATTTTCTTCACTGCTTTTGCGGTATTCTGTACTTCCTTCTCGCGTTCTCCGGCTTCAACCTTCTTGGCTTCCTGCGCCTTCTCATCGAAGATACGCGTATGGGAAACTACAATACGACGGTTCTCCTTGTTGAACTCGATGATCTTGAAGTCCAGGGTTTCATGCTCTTTCGCAACAGTACCATCTTCCTTCTGCAGTTGACGATAAGGAGCGAAAGCCTCAACACCGTAGGCATTGAACATTACGGTCGCACCTTTATCAGTCACCTTGCCTACTACACCGGAATGAACGCTATTGATGGCGAATACCGACTCATAAGTTTCCCAGGGATTATCTTCAAGTTGCTTATGACCGAGGCTGAGACGACGGTTTTCAACGTCCACTTCCAGCACAACAACATCCAACTCTTCGCCGATTTTCGTAAACTCAGCAGGGTGCTTTACTTTCTTGTTCCAGCTTAAATCGCTGATATGAATCAAGCCATCTACACCTTCTTCTAACTCTACAAATACACCAAAGTTGGTGAAGTTGCGCACTTTCGCTTTATGCTTGCTGCCCACCGGATACTTGGAAAGAATTGCACCCCAGGGATCAGGAGTGAGTTGCTTTAATCCCAGTGACATCTTATGCTCATCACGATCAATGCTGAGGATCACTGTCTCCACTTCATCGCCAACCTTCAGGAAGTCCTGCGGGCTGCGGAGATGCTGAGACCATGACATTTCAGAAACGTGAATCAGACCTTCTACGCCGGGGATAACCTCCACAAACGCACCGTAATCTGTCAATACAACCACTTTTCCTTTAATCTTATCACCGGCATTG
>JBIIHN010000095.1:0-6237 GCA_044235745.1 Bacteroidia bacterium | reverse complement strand
TTTTCTGAATGATGCCGGATTCATCGGAGTAACCGGAAGTTATGGCGCATTTTACAGAACCACCGCTCCTGAAGATATCAGTTTGAATGCAGCACTGGATTATTTTTCGCCTTTGTTGAAATGGGGCAGAGTACGCTTCAGGCAATTTGCCTCCATCCGATACCGATCACTAACGGAACAACAATTCCTGTCTTCCATATCGGTTGAGAATGTTCGGGCGGATGCTATATCCGTACAGGAAAAAGTAAATCATTATATGATCTATCGCCTTGAAACCATTTGGCATATGCCCTGGTTTGTTTATGGATTCCGCTTTGCGTTGTTCAACGGGTTTGAAGCATACGATGTGCAACTTGCCACTGGAAGAAAGTGGTTTCCTGTCTTCAGCACCGGTGTTCGTTTACGCAATGAGTATCTGGTGTATTCAACGCTCTCGCTACAGGTTAAATGGCAGCCGGGAAAATATGGACTGGCAGAGATAATTAGTCTGAAATTCACTGCTGCACTTCCCGCTGTTTTCAATGGACTCGGAATCGGTAAGCCCACAGTTCCGGAATAGTTATTGTCTCTGCTTGTCCCGCAGGTAAAGATCTGCCGCAAACTCCAGCTCATGATACCATTGCTCACCGTATTTACGGATCAGCGGTTCCTTTAAAAATTTATAAACCGGAACTTTCAGTTTGTCTCCCAGCGTACACGCTGCCGCACAGATATCCCACCGGTCATAGTTCACTGCATCATAATTTTTCAGTTTCTGAATTCGTATAGGATACAAATGACAAGATACAGGCTTTCGAAAGCGGATCTTCCCGTCCAGATAGGCTTTTTCGATGGCGCATGTTGCAATGCCGTTTTCAAATATCGTATAGGCGCATTCCCGGTAACCTTTTATCAATGGCGTAACCAGATCTCCGTCGGCATCCCGCAGATATAAACCATACTGTTCGATGCTTTCCCGGCCTTCTTCCTGTAAATATTCTTTCACCACCGGCCAGGCCTCCTCCAGCTCTGTAGTCTCTTCCTCTTCCAATGGTGCTCCGGAATCACCCGAAACACAACACTCCCCTTTGCATTTCTGCAGGTCGCAAACAAAGTTGTTTTCAAGTATGTCAAGAGAGACAAGTGTATTGCCGATTTGAAGCATGTGGTAAAGATACGGCGATAGAGCTTCGGAAAAAATATCCTCCAGCACATTATTAGGATGTTCAGGGCTATCATCACACTGTATTCATGCGTTTATTCTGTATGTAAACTCATGCAAATGTTTGTTCACCTGCAGGTAACTTCTAAGGCTCAGGCCATTAATCCGGCGTAAGATGGGCGTTGGTTCAGCATGTAGTTTTTTCGTAGTTTAGGATGCCCGTTGGGTTGCTATGCTTCGTCTCCTCTTGTTTTCGCTCCTGTTGTTTAATCCCGTTGTGCTGTGTTCGCAAAGCTCTCCGGTTTTCAGGCATTATGGCCCAGAAGAAGGGTTTCCTTCCGGCCAAGTCTACCAGGTTATTTCTGATAATTCAGGAGTTTTATGGTTTGCGTCCGATCAGGGACTTGTGAGCTATAATGGATATGAGTTCAGAACCTGGTCGACCAGAGAGGGACTTACCGATAATACTGTTTTTAAACTGCAGACGGATCAGGACGGTGTATTGTGGATGCAGACTTTTTCCGGTGAATTATTCAGTCTGCGAAGCAATCGGATTTATCCGTATCGGTTTAATCATATAATTAAAGAGTATGCGAGTGGAAAGGTTCCGCAAAGCTTTTATATGGATTCAAGAGGAACGCTTTATTTTATAAGTTCCGCCATGCAGGAGATTAAGATCGATGCAGACGGAAATGCTTCTGTCGTCTCTGCTTTCGGTAAGATAAAGGCTAATGGGTGGATTGCCTTGCATGAAGTCGACACCGGCAAATTCGTTTCATCCGGTAATAGCGTAATTCCTCTCTATCACCAGCTTTTTTTACTGTATACCTCACCGGAAGGTAAGATCGATACGCTGGAAGTTCCTCATAAGGAAAATAACCGGCTTTCTGCTGCACGCCTCCGTGATGGCACCTTGTTGATTTGCGTCGGCTTTTATCTCTATCGATATGATAAAGGAAAGTTAATTGAATGCAGCAGGATGCCCTTGCTGTCTAATTTCCTTTTTGAGCATAGTGATAATTCCATCTGGCTGGCTGCCTTCAATGGGGTGATTCATTTTCCGGATGGATTGCGACAGTTAAATGAGGATACTTATCTTTCTGATGCTTTTGTTACCGGTTTTTGCCAGGACTTTGAAGGTACGTTGTGGATCACGACGTTGAATGAAGGGATTTTCTCCTTGAGTAGTACAATTGCAAAGCAGATTTCTTATGATAAGTCAGCGTTCAAAGAACCCTTGTCATTAACTGCCGGAAATAACAAAGTATTCGCATCGTTCTGGAATGGGTATGTTGTGGAGGTTTCCAACGCTGAAATTCTGCCAATCCGGAAGTTTAACTCGTCAGATTTCGTCAGCACCGTATATTTTGATTCTCTTTCGGGGCGTCTGTATGTGGCCAAGGCAAACCCCGGCTATTTGAAGGGGGATGATTTTTTTCCGCTCAGCGCGAATAAGGGCTTGGCGTTAAAAGGCAGGTTTTTACCGATTGATGATCAACGTTTGTTAAATCCTACCGCAACCGGTTTGTATTGGATTGGCCCGGAAGGGATCTTTAAAAAAATACCATTTCCTTTTCGTCTTAATGATATCGGCTATGGACCTGACAGTATGCTCTTGTTTGCTGCCAGTGATGGCATCTATCATTTTGATCAGGAATCCGGAATTTTCAACGTGCAGATACCGGAGCTGACGGGCAAGCGTGTGCAAACATTCGGTTTTCATGAAGAGGTATTGGTTGTCGCTGTTCGTGGGGAAGGCTTATGGCTGAAGAAAAAGAATACCTGGCATCGGTTAACCTCCGCCAACGGCCTATGCAGTGATTTCATTAATAAAATTACCTTTTATCGTAATAAATGCTGGTGCAGTTCTTCCAATGGTGTTTCCCGGTTTGATTTATCGGAAGTGGGAAATCCCGATATCAATATTGAGAATTTCAATAATTCAAATTATTTGCCGGAGAACCAGATTAATGATATTTTAATCTGGAACGATACCTTGTGGCTTGCGTCAAAAAACACCATCAGTTTTTTCCCGGCATCGTTATCGCCCGTCATTACTGTTCCACCCGTAGTTATGCTCAGCGGCATTAAAGTTAATAACCGGCAAATAGCATTATCATCTCAGTTGAGGATGGATGCAGATGAGAATAATCTTTCTGTTTCATTTATCGGATTATCACCTTCCAGTAACGGCAAAATGTATTATCGTTACCAGTTGATCAGTGATCGGGATACTTTCGAATCGTTTACCACCAACCGGCAGGTGGATTTTCCGGCATTGTCGGATGGTAAATATATTTTCAGAGTGTATGCAAGAAACGTGCATTACGTATGGTGTGTTGCTCCTGCCGGATTCGAATTTGTTGTTGATCCTCCTTTCTGGAAACGGTGGTGGGTGATTGGATTGATGATAGTGGTCGTTGTGACCGGCGTGTATCTGATTCTGAAATTCAGATTACAGAAAGTGCGGCGCGAACAGGAGTGGAAGTCGGACCTTGAACGGCAATTGCTGGTGCTGGAGTCAAAGGCACTGCGTGCGCAGATGAATCCGCATTTTATCTTTAATGTGATGAATTCGATTCAGGATTTTATTCTGAAGAGTGATATTAAATCGGCGCAAAAGTATCTGACCAAATTCGCGCGTCTCGTTCGTATGATTCTCGATAATTCTTTGTTACCGGAAGTACTGCTGGAGGAAGAACTGAAGGCAAACAGGCTTTATGTGGAACTGGAACAGCAGCGGTTTCATCAGAAATTTGACTTTGTTTTTGAAATGGATGACGATCTCGAAGAAAGTGGAATCCGCATTCCGTCGATGCTGATTCAGCCTTTTCTAGAGAATGCTATTAAACATGGGATCAGTCATCTTGAAGGAACCGGCCGTTTACGTTTGTCGGTGAAGAGAAAGAACGAGGATCTTGTGGTTGAAGTAGAAGATAATGGTGTTGGACGCAAGGCTGCAGCTGAGTGGAATGCACTGCACCAGAAGGGACATCAGAGTATGGGGTCGATGTTAACCGAGAAGAGGGTGGAGATACTGAATGCGACACTGCATACCGGGATTCATCTGGAAGTGATTGATCTTTTGAGCGACGATGGAAAGCCGGCCGGTACATTAATCAGGATGATTTTTCCTGCTGTTGCTGCACATGTGGTTTGAAATGACGGAAATTTTCAGTAACATTGCTATGGGATGGAAAAACTACGTGCAATCATTGTGGATGATGAACAAGGCGGTCGTGATTCTTTACGAAGGTTGCTGGAGGAGAATTGCCACGATGTGTTGGTGATTGATCAGGCAGGATCTGTCGATCAGGCTGTAGAAGTGATCCGCCTGCATAACCCCGACCTGGTTTTTCTGGATGTGGAAATGCCCAGAGGAAGCGGGTTTGAGTTGCTGAAACGGATTGAGCGCCCTTCTTTCAAAACGATCTTTGTGACGGCACATAACCATTATGCCATTAAAGCCATTCGTTTTTCTGCAGCCGATTATCTCCTGAAGCCGGTGGACGTAGATGAGTTGTTAGCTGCTGTTGTTCATGTCAAGTCTATGGCGGGCGATTGGTCTGCACGTTATGCGAATATCAACGACTCCCTCGATCAGAACCGGCGAGGAAAACTGGCTGTTCCTGTCAGAGATGGTTTTGCTTTTATCAGCCCGGAAGAAATAATCCATTTGCAGGCCGACGGAAGTTATACCCATATTTTTACGGCGAATGAAAAGTATACTGCCTCCAGAAATATTAAAGAGTACGAGGAACTTTTGCAGGACTTGAATTTTTTCAGGGCGCATCATTCTCATCTTATTAATTTGTCTCATGTGAAACATTTTAGCAGAAATGAAGGGTATTCCGTAGTTATGAGTAATGGGTCTGTTGTGGAAGTGGCCCGCCGTAAAAAGGATCATTTCTTACAATTAATGAATGCCTGATACCTTTTTTACGGAGCGTGTGATCTGATAGGAGGGGGGAGGGGAAATGGTGATTTCCACTTATCAGTCTTTTTACGCCACTTGTGGCTTGTAATCCCCGCCGGTAAAGTCTGTGAGAATATGATCAGGGATTTTTTTTCATTTGATAAAGTTTCGGATTTCTCTCAGGCACAGGGAAGAGCCCTCAGGTGATAGTCCGTCTCTTTTGGTAACACGCGGGATCCCGCATAATCAGATCAACTATGAATAAGGAACAAACTCTGTTAATGTTTAAATCTTTCGCGATCAGACTCGCCTTCTTGTTAGTCCTGTTTGCAGGATATACGTTACCGGCATTCAGCCAGGGACTTTCAGTCTCTATGGATCCGGCAAACACCAGCGCCTGCTGTGAATTCAGCCAGCCCTGCAATTGTTCTGCGGGGGTAGTGATTACCGGCGGTTTGGCACCATATCAGATTCTGGTCTTTGATCCTTTCAATATCATTATTGGAAACACGCAGGTGGTAACCGGGATTTGTCCTGGTACTTACACTTTTCAGGTGCGTGATGCCAATAATGTGAACGTTACACTTTCTGTTCCCGTTGGGACAAATTGCTGTAATCTGACTTGTAAGGATACTGTGATCTGTTATAATCTGGCCGATAGCCTTGTGAAGCCGCCTAAACCGCGATATTCAGGCCAGTCTGGTAGTTCGGGAACAGGACCCATAGGCGGAACAGATCCTCCTTGTACCTATGATTCGATATGGAACAATGCTCCGGTCGTATATCCGATTGGTACTACTGTCGTCACCTGGTATGTACTTAAAAATGGATTTATCGATTCCTGCTCGCAGAACATTGTCCGCAATCCTCCTTCTTCATACAACATCAGTTTTACAACCTCGCATCCGATTGTGGCCGGAGTGATCAATATCTGCAACGGTCAAAGCATCACCTTTAATGATAACTCTACCGGAATTACAGGATTACTTTGGAATTTCGGTAATGGCTATTATTCGACCAATGCAACGCATACTGAGCCTGCCTGGCATTATCCGCCGGGAACCTATTTCGATACGTTGACTGTGTTTGATGCCTGCGGTGTGGCACACGATACGGCCTTTATGGTAGTGGTTGACTCTGCTTCAGGCCCCGACATTTATTGTATTTCTGTGGTTTGTCC
>JBIIHN010000094.1:0-6251 GCA_044235745.1 Bacteroidia bacterium | reverse complement strand
ACACTCACATTTTCATATCGTCGGGCTTTCGTGGTACCGGTCCGTTTTAGTTCTTCAGCAGTTTCCCCGGGCAGGATATTTAAAAGCAGTTGATCCGATTTCTTCTTTTCTTCTCCCAATTCCATATGTTGTTGCTGGATCTTTTTTTTCTGCCGGTTGGTGATCATAAATCTGTTATAAATAAATCCGGAAGATATCAGCGTGAGAATAAGGATTGCCAGCATGGCCTGCGTCCGGGTTTTTTCTTTTTCCACCTTCGCCTCCAGCAGCAATCGTTGCTCTTGTACCTTTAATGAATCAGCAGCAACCTTACGATCGTATTCATGTTGAAACTGAGTGCGGATATTGTCTTTCCGGAAGTTTTCGTTCAACATGCTATCCCGCATCTGAATATATAATTCATGCATACGAAGTGCGTCAGCTGTTTTGCCATTGGACTTATAGATGCTGTAAAGGATGCGGGCACTCTTTAGTGTGATTTCGGGGAATCCAAGCCTTTGACCGGTTTCCAGAGATGACAAAGCCAGTTGTTCAGCTTTGGGGAGCGCTCCGCGACGTTGATAATACCCTGCCAGTAAATTTCCGGCCATGGCCTCTCCTTCTATTTCGCCTGCTTCATGAAATGTGTTATAACTTCGTTGCAATAAACTCAATGCTCTTACTCCTGTAGCATTGCTGTCCATCAACTCTTCAATTTCACCAAGATACATCAGAGAGAATGCTATGCCCTGGTTGTCCTGAATTTTTTCTCTGAGATCAAGACTGCGCTGATGTGTTTCCAGGCTTAACTTCAATTTTCCTTCGGCCTGATAAATCTTTGCAAGATTATTTAGGGCATAAGACCGTCCAAATTCATCATCACTTTTCTCCATTAAACCGAGGCTCTTTTCCACAAATTCTCTGGCCAGATCAAGATCTCCCTGATTAAAAAATATAACGCTCAGGTTCAGCAGTGAAGTACTCATCCCTGCTATATCATTAATTTTTTCCTGTATGGCCAAACTCTTTCGGTATAAATCAATCGCCATGGGGACATTCCCCTGCGTATGATAAATCAATCCGAGGTTATTATATGTTTCGGCTACTCCTTGTTGGTCGTTTACTTCTTTGCGAAGTGATAAGGCTTGTTCATATAGTTTAACGGCCTCCTTGCTTCTGCCTTTATTTTGATTTAATATACCTTCATTGTTGATGGCTGCTCCTAAATATTTTCTGTAAACTGATAACAGGGTGCTGTCATCTTCAAGGATGATATTTTCTTCGGTGATTTTCCTTAGCTCTTCATTGTAGCGCGACCAGATTTTATCATCTGCTTCCGCTTCAATTTTTTCAAACAATAACCGGCATCGGGTGGTGTCGTGCTGTGCAAAACATCTGTCAGGAGTTGCATACAGCAGGATTAGCGTGATGATTGTTATCCTGATAAACCGCTGGAGTTTCTGCATCATCAAATGTACGTTTTGACCTTTTGGGTGTGGTAGATGAAAATATACGCTAAAGTTATCATTAATTTACAATATGAGTGGTAATTTCCTTCCACTTCTGTACATTTGATTATTCAAATCTACCTATGAAAATCAAATTCCTGATACCATTATTGCTAGTTTTCAATTTTGCTTCCGCTCAGTTTAGCCAGGATACCACGCTGAATTCAGTCATCCATGATTTAAGCGGAAGTGAACAATCTGTTCCTCTAACTGCTACCACTACTGATGGAAGAACCTATGTAAGCTGGTTTGATCTCAGCAGCGGGCAGTATGTTCTTAGAATGCAGTTGTTGGATATAAATGGTAACGAGCAATGGGGACAGGGCGGATTGGTGGTGAGTAGTTATCCGCAGAGTTCAGCGTTGTTTCGATATGATCTGAAAGTGGATCAGGATGATAATGCAATTGTCGCCTTTCAGGATGAACGTACCTCCACACTTCAGGTCGTTATTTACAAACTATCTGCGGCAGGGGTTTCCATCTGGGGGAATGGAATTGTTCTGCAGGATTCAACATCTTCCGGTTTAAGTCCGAAAATTGCAGTAACCTCGGCCAATGACGTAGTGGTTTCATGGAATGCTAGTCTGGGAAATAATAAATGGGTGGCGTATGCTAAAATTTCTTCTACAGGTACCCTTCAATGGGTGAAACGGATATGGAATAACCAAAAATTCAGTCGTCCTGTTATGATTCCTTCTGTTAATACCGGATTTACCATGCTGTATGTACAGGAAACCGGGAACTTTCCCGGCGTGACATGCATCATGTATGCCCAGCAGTTTGACAGCAGCGGCATTGGTATTTGGAGCGCTCCGGTTCAGGTGTCATCATCTGCCATCTCTTTCTTTTTCTTTCCGGAGATTATTAGTGATCAGCAAGGCGGATTCTATATTGCTTTTAATACCGGTAATCCTTCCAATCCGATGATGAATGACGTGTATGCGCAACATGTGGACGTGAATGGTAATCGTTGGTCGCTGACCGGTACCCGATGTTCAAACTCCAATACTGAACAAAAACTGGTTGGCGGGTTTACTACGAACGGTTCAGGTACAGAGCTGTTTGTTGCTTTACAGGTACTGGATCAGTCTCAGACTAACTCGGGAATATCTCTGCAAAAGTTGGATGGAGCCGGTGTAGTACAGCTTGGTACGGGTGCACTGAATTTACGCCCTATAAGCGCTTCTTATTTTTTACCTGTAGGGATTGCAGATGATGGAGCCGGATTAATCATCCCTTATGTTATCGGTAGCTTTGGGAATCAATTGTTGAAAGCTTTACGGGTGGATTATTCTGGAGCCGTTTTGTGGAGCTACGATCCAACTATTTCGGCGGTGCTGAGTAACAAGGAGGATGTGAGTACAGGCCCTTTTCGTAACGGTCAGATGATATTGGTATGGCAGGATGATCGTCTGGATGCAGGTATCTATACACAGAATATTTTCCCTAATGGAGGTTTCGGTCCATTCGTGGGGTTGACAGAATCTTCCTTAGTTCTCCAACCCGTTATCTTTCCTAATCCTTCCTCGTCTCCGAAATTAAAAGTCCTTGCTGATAATCATTCAGCCTGTGTATTGAAAATTACAGATCTTTCCGGACATCTTGTGTATAATCAGGATGCAAAGCTCATTCCCGGTGAAAATTTGATTCGGCTTCCGTTTTATCTGGCTTCTGGTCAATATTTTCTTTCTGTACTGTACGAAAACGGTGAAATTTGGAATGGCCGGTGGATAAACCCGTAATAGGAATACCAGAATTATTTTAACCGGCATTAACATCCTCTTGGGAAAAATTCCCAACGGGATGTAATTGAATTCTTGTTGTTCTGATTTTAATATTCCTATCTGATTCCCTCTGGTCATAGGTATCAGGATATCTGTGCTATTTTATTCGCAGCTGGAAACACAGTAAATTTCCGGTCCGGTATGACCATCAATAAACCATAAAAAGATATCGTGAATTTTTTCTTGCCGATGGTCTGTTGGTTACCATAGCTGTTTTTTATTGCAGCTTAATTCGATGGTTGATCCGGCCAGTTTTCTGTGTTTTGAAAAATGATACCTGTTTTTCCTTCATCTTTCACCAGAATAAATGTTTGTTTCAAAGTTACCCTGCTGCAAGCCACTTTATAGATCAGGGTGAGTTGATTATAGCCGGAGGCCTCATCATACTTACTTTCTTCGCTGATAAATTCAAATGATGCGATGGGTCCGGTTGTATCCTGTAAGCGGATGTATTTTTCCGTTTTAGCCTGTAGTGGCTCGCTCTGATTGGAAGAACCGGTATAATAAGAATCCAGTGCATCATAGTTCTCATTTTTGAGATCAGTGAGCAGCTGCGTTACGATTTTCTTAGCTTCTGAGGAGTCGACCTCTGATGCGCAGGAAGAGAGGAGAACACTGAGACCCATCAACAGAACACAGGTGAGACGTATCATCATCAGATATTAATTGGATGTTTTTTTATTCTACTGTGATGGGGGAGATGTACTTTCTCTGTATTGGAAAAGTTCAGACTCAGGCTCCCGGTTGATGGAAGTGAGTTGAATGTTATGCTATACTGTCAATCAGGGAAATGATTTTTTCAAATGCATCCTGATCTTTTACTACATAGTTTTCGGCTCCTTTCTGTATGCTCTGTAAGGCGACACCATACCTTTCCTGACTGCTCAGCATGATGATGTATGTATCGGGCAGATATTTTTTAATGGAAGAGAGTATATCCAGTCCATTGGCAGCTGTGCGGTCGTTGCTGTTGAGATGATAATCTATGACAATAACCTCCGGATTTTCAGCAATAGAACGCATACACGATTCCCCGGTATAAAATACTTTTACCTCATGAGGCGTATCTCTGGTCAGCCGATCTTTTAAGAGGTCGGCCTGCATCGGATCGTCTTCAACAATAAAAATTTTACGGGGTTTGCTGATTTGCATAGGAAGGCATATGAATTCAACGAAATTAAACATTTCAGCATTGCCGGTGAAGAAGCTGTTTTGCTGAAGTCACTCAGTTCATTGTTTTGTTTGCAGGATGATGAATAAAACGGTCGTGTAATTGGCGGTGTTCTTGTAAATAAGGACGGAATAGATGTCTAAGTATTCCTTTCCTGAACTTTGATCGGGATATCGAAACGGCTATTTGTGTGCAATCTTCTACCTTTGTCCTCATTATGACGATCCAGGTCCTTAAATCAAAAATCCATCGTGCGAAAATCACTCAGGCAGAATTGCATTATGTGGGTAGTATTACCCTTGACCCTGATTTGATGGATGCCGCGAATATGATCGAGGGCGAAAAAGTGCAGGTTTTAAATATAAACAACGGCGAACGTCTTGAAACATATGTGATTACGGGGAAAAGAGGAAGCGGGGAAGTTTGCATTAATGGTCCTGCCGCACGGAAAATGCATGTGGGAGATATGGTGATTGTTATCTCTTATGCGTCAATGGATTTTGAGGCGGCAAAGTCTTTTAAACCCTGGTTGTGTTTCCCGGATGTTGAAAACCGGCCGGTTAAATCCTGAGACTCTTGCTTACAGCCCTAAAAAATCTGTTTTTTTTAGCCATTGGGGGGATCCTGTTATGGCTCACATTTCGTAACCAGGATTTTTCAACGGTGTGGGTGAAAATAAAGTCAGCTGATCCATTATATATCATTTTATCATGTTGTTGTTCAGTCGCCGCGCTGATTTCCAGATCTATGCGGTGGCTGCAGTTAATTCGTCCTCTGGGCTACCGGCCTCGCTTGAGTTCCGCATACCATGCTTTGTTGTTCGGTTATTTGGCCAATATGGCCATTCCACGACTGGGTGAAATTTCCCGCTGCGGTGCCTTGAGAAAAAGTGATGAGGTTCCGTTCGAAAAACTAATCGGTACCGTGATAGTGGAACGGTTACTGGATGTGATGATGCTTGCAATTTGCATCGCGCTCACGGCATTTATGGAGTTTGATCGCCTGGGAGGCTTCTTTATGGAGCATTTAATTTTCCCGGCTAAAGAGAAAATAGGTGGCTCTACCGCATTGATAATTATTGTTTTAATTATATCAATTGTGATGATAGCCGGAGTTTACCGCTTGTTTCGGATGTCCAATCCGCCACAATTTGTCCAAAAAATCAAGGACCTGTTGGTGGGAGTGATGCAGGGCTTAAGGGCGTTCGCGCAAGTTGAACGTAAGGGGCTGTTTGCATTTCATACAATCTTTATATGGCTCATGTATTTCTTAATGAGCTACTTGTGTTTTTTTGCATTACCGGATACACAGCATTTAGATGCTGCTGCTGCTCTGTTTATTATGGTGTTGGGAGGATTGGGCATGACAGCACCCGTTCAGGGTGGCATCGGAACGTATCATTTATTGGTTTCGAGTGGATTATTGCTGTACGGATTAACCGAGACAGATGGTCTGGCCTATGCTACTTTAAGTCACACTATTGCCACCGGCTTGTTGATAATTCTGGGATTCATCTCAATGCTTTTCCTCTTTTTTCTGATCAAAACCCGTAATTCTGCAATAGAATATGAGTCATCTGCAAACGATTGAAAAGAAAGTAATGGATGCCGTTTCCCTTTCGGAACAGATCAGAAAGTGGCGCGATCAGGGTTGTAAGATTGTCTTTACGAATGGCTGTTTTGATATACTGCATCTTGGACATGTTGATTATCTGGCAAGGGCCGCGGACTATGGAGATAAGATGATCATTGGACTGAATTCCGATCATTCTGTGTCACGTATCAAAGGACCAACACGTCCTATAAACAA